>JAUWYG010000112.1 GCA_030615945.1 Candidatus Bipolaricaulota bacterium
GCCGATACCTTAGCTCCTTTCCGCTTTGCGGGGCAGATGAGAGGTCTTCGTCAGAGGTATCGGCTTTCCAGGCCTCTTGAGCTCGCGCTCTCATCCCTTGAAGAGCTTCTATGACAGTAAAGAACCCCGCAGCAAGCTGCGGGGCATTAAAAGGCAAAAACCTAAAGGGCTAAGCGGAGTTGGTCCTTATGTTGCAGTTTGATGTAGCGCTGTGTCGTGCCAGAGATAACGTCGCACACAAGGTGCAACGCTACATCCATCTTTTCGTAGCGTCGGAGCTTGTCTCCGACGTTGAGAGGTTTGTTCCTGACAGAGTTCATGTAGCTCGTACGAACAACAACCAGGTTCGCCTTCGGCGAATCTCCGCTTTCCTCCCCCCAGCAAGCTTTAGGGTATCCAGCGGAGGCTCTTTATGAAGATTTTAGGTGGGATCATGGTTAGGATGGCCGCATGCGGCTTGTTCATCGGGTAGTGAAGTTCCGCGTATAATCACTGGGAAGAGAGTCTGTCTGAGATCTTGGCTTGAGAAGGAGGGAAGGATGCCTGAACTGCCCGATCTAGAGGCCCTGAAGGAGGTTCTGGAGCGGCGGATCATCGATCGAGAGATCGTCGCGGTTCGCGCCCTACGTCCAGGTATTCTAAAGACGGTCGCCCCACCGCTTACAAGTCTTGTAGGCGAAGCGTTCACCGAGATTGCGTGCCGTGGGAAGCACCTTATTCTTTCTCTTCGCTCGGATCTTCACTTGGTCGTCCACCTGATGCTCGCCGGCCGATTGGTCCTCTGCCGTAGCAACACCAAGGCAACCAAAGCGACCGGGCTGATGACTACATTTTCCGACGGAGAGGATCTAAGATTGATCGAAAACGGTCCAGTAAAACTGGTCACAGTACATGTCGTTGAGGACCCTATCACCGTTAAGGGAATCGCGGAGGCAGGACCTGAGCCGCTCTCTCTCACGTTCACTGTGGAGACCCTCACGCAGCTGGTCACGGGCCGGCGGCGGCAGGCAAAGAAGCTCCTCACCGACCAGCGGATGATCGCCGGGATCGGGAGTGCCTATGCTGATGAGATCCTGTTTGCGGCGAGGATTTCCCCTATACGCTATGTGAGTACCCTCTCTGTAGATGAGATAAAGCGGCTGCACGCGGCGATTCGGGATGTCCTGCGAAACGCGATCGAAGAGATTCGCGCCCGTGTCGGTGACAGCCTGTTCACCGATGAGATCCGTGATTTTTTGAGGGTTTACAAGCGTACGGGAGAACCCTGCCCGACCTGTGGCACACCCATCGCGGAGATTCGCTATGCCAACACCCGCACTTACTACTGCCCGAGCTGTCAGGCGAGTGGAAGGACTCTTCCCGACCGCCGTTCCTGGATCACGCGCTGAACCCGCACTGCGTGAGTGTGGACAAAGCAAAACACCAGGCTTCTAGAGCCTTTTGATGAAGTTGACGACCTGATCGATTTCCTCTTTCATGTTGAAAAAGTGGACAGCGAGGCGTAGCCCGCCACTGCGTGGTACTGCCAGGATCTTCGCCTTGTGCAACTTCTTCTCCAGTTTTTTGACTTCTTCTGGGTGAGAAAGGTCGAACGGGACGCGCACAGTGACGATTCCTGACCGCTCCTTGGGGCCAGTCGGTGAGAGGATGGCGATCCCTGCTTGGTTCAACGCGAGGATCAGGTAATCGACCAGCTCGGCGATGCGCGACTCGATGCTATCCATCTCGAGATCCAGTAGGTAACGAAGGGAGGTGGCAAAGCCCTTGAACAGGACCGGCGATAGGCCTTGTGCTTCAAACCGCTTTCTACCATCTGCCAGAGGTGCGTGTTTCATTGGGTAATCGGCCCCGGAGATGAGGGCATTCCATACAGTCTCTTCCTCCTCCTTTGGCAGATTGGCGTAGGCAAGTGTTGGAGGATGGAGCCTATCCATCAGCTCGCTTTTTATGAAGGCGAACCCGGTTCCAAGTGGCCCACAGAGCCATTTGTATCCACCGGTCGCCAACATATCGATTCCGAGATTCCTCACATCTACCTGTAGCACACCAAGGGACTGGATCGCATCGACGCAGATCAGACCGTTGACTTTATGTACGGCCTCCGCGAGCGCTGCGATGTCATTCCGGTACCCGGTTCCGAATTCGACGTGACTTATCGCAAGGACACGAGTCTTTTTGTCGATGGCATTGATAAGCTCATTCAGTGGGACGACCCCGTCGCGTGAATGGATCATCCTTACCTCCAAGCCGTGACGGTCTGCCTGATAGAGCCAGGGGAAGAGATTCGCCGGGTACTCCAGGTCGTTTAATACGATGTTCTCACCCTTCTTCCGGGGCAGTGCCCCGGCAAGCAGATTGATCCCCGCCGAGGTACTGTCGGTGAGGATAACCTCCTCCTGCGAGGCGTGGATCAGCTGTGCAGCAAGCGTGCGGGCCTCATCTCTAGGATCTTCTTCCCAGGCATTCTTGGAGAAGTCCACGCGCAACTCCTTTGAGTAGTGCTGCATTGCGACAATTGTTACCCGCGGGAGCGGGCCCACTCCGGCCGTGGCGAAGAAGAGCATTCTGTGAAGCACAGGGAAATCATTGTGGATGCGTTCGATGTTGTACATATCGCCCTCCGACGTTACTCTACCCCTATCGGCGTAAATGGGCAAAGAGGTCGATCTTGAGCGACAGTCTGTATGAGAGAATCTATCACGTGGTTCGCCAGATTCCAGCCGGGAAGGTCGCCACCTACGGACAGGTGGCGTATCTGGTCGGTCCGCCCTGCACGCCGCGGCGGGTCGGCTGGGCATTGGCGGCGCTGCGTACACATGTGGTAGAACCACCCGTCCCCTGGCAGCGAGTGGTGAATGCGAAGGGAACGTCGAGCGTCGGGTCCGATCAGATCGCCCTTCTTAAGGAGGAAGGCGTTACGTCCGATGATGACAGGAGAATCGATCTGGATCGTTTCGGCTGGAACGGATTTAGTGAGGATTAAGGGACTCGGGTTCCCTTTGTGGCCTTTTCCGCACGGTCGCGGATCTGCTGGGCGAAGGAAGCGGCTGCCTCGAGTTCGGCCGGGCTTGGGTGGCCTCGCCCGATCAATCCCAGGGCGAACCAGTCACGACCCTTGCAGCTGAACCTTCCGAGGATCTCTCCTCCCTTCTCCTGCACTAGACTCGCCATCGTATCGAGTTGGCGGGGCTGGGCGCCATAGGTGCCAAACAGGGCGATTTTCACTTCTTCAAGCGACGGCAGCTTGCGCAAGAATTCGCGCATGCTGCGTGCCGGTCGGCCCCCGTAGACCCCGCTTCCCAAGAATAGAAGATCAACGCTATCCACGGCGGAGACCTCCTTGACCTTCCGCGTCTCTACCTCCAGTGTCTCTGCCATCGCTTCGGCAAGTCTCCGCGTATTCCCAGTGAGGGAGGTATACACCAAGCAAATCTTCATGAGAGACGCCTTCCTTTCTTCCGAACAGTGGGAAAGAACATATTTGCTAGCATGTGCCTGTAAGCCTACACTAACAGACAAGGAGGGGCAATGAGGAGAGGGTTATCTAGTTTAGTGGTCATTGTGGGGTTGGGTCTTCTAGTCGGTGGCTGCTTCGGTCCGGTGGTGCGGCCGACGGCCGATTTCACGTGGTGTCCTGATGGGGAGAGCGGCCTGCTTGCCTACCGGTTTATCTCCCAATCCACGACTGTCCCTAACCACTACATTGATTTGCTGCGGTGGGAGTTTGGCGACGGAACCGTAGAGGAAAAGTATCCTTGGGAAGTTGTGAGCCACCGCTTTGCTGAGGAGGGGACATATCAGGTCACCCTCGTCGCTACCGACGATCGTGGGGTCTCCGGGACGGTGACCAAGGAGGTTCCAGTGATCGAGGCGGCGATCATCCGCTCTTGGCAGCTCACCCTCGGCTGGCCAGTCAAGCTCACCGGTGTAGTGGAGAACCGACTCTCTGAGACCCTAGACACAGTCACGTTGAAGGCGAAGTTCTACAACGCGGATGGCGTACGCTTGACCAATGGCACGGTTGAGATCTTAGACCTGGAACCAGGGGAACAGGCCGCTTTCACCATCACCGCTACGGAGCACTCGAGCCAAATCTTCTATGCGACCGTGGTTATAGCCTCGTTTACTACCGACTGCCCTGGCTCACCGATCTGGCCTGAAAGAGATGCGCCTGATCGCTGATCTTCACATTCACTCACGTTACAGCCGGGCGACAAGCCCGACAACAGATCTACCTGCTCTGGCTCATTGGGCCAAGATCAAGGGGATCGACCTTGTGGGAACGGGAGACTTCACCCATCCGGAATGGTTCAAGGCCCTGCAAGATAACCTTGAGCCGGTGGAGAACGGCCTCTACCGATATGCGGAGGCAGTGTTCATGCTCACC
>JAUWYG010000145.1 GCA_030615945.1 Candidatus Bipolaricaulota bacterium
GGTCGATAAGCTCCACGCGGCAGCTGCGGAAGAGATCGTGGTTTAAAACATCCCTTTAAGTCTTGATTTTGGGCGAATTGTTCCTTGACAAGCGCTCGCCCCGTTGCTACCATAATCGTGGTTCTAGGGTCTGTAGCTCAGGTTGGTTAGAGCGCTCGCCTGATAAGCGGGAGGTCCCTGGTTCGAGTCCAGGCAGGCCCATTTTCTCACCCCATGCTCCGCTTAGTGTATAATGCTGTATTACCTGTTATGAGAGGGTACATACAGGTTGAAGGAGGGACTATGGCCGATGATGTTCAGGGCAGCGATGAGAAGTTGGTGAAAGTTATTGATAAAGGAGTAGGGGGACAGATTCACGTTCGTCTTTCCCGATTCCGTGAGCGTGACTACCTTGACATCCGCAACTTCTACGAGGCCGAGGAGGGTGAGTGGAGGCCGACCCGGAAGGGGATTGCTATCCCAGTCGAATTGTACGCGGAGCTGATGGCAGCTCTCAAGGAGGCCGAACCACTGATCGTGAAGCGTTCTAAGGAAGCAGCGTCAGAGCAAGAAGCGGCTTCGTAGTCCAGTTACCCTATGTGCCAATCCTTCCTTGATGGTGGAAGCCGCATTTCAGCATAATTTGGTGTTAGCAATCGGTCCCGTCGTCTAGTGGCCTAGGATATCGGGCTCTCATCCCGGCGACAGGGGTTCGAATCCCCTCGGGACCACCACGCCTTTCTTCCAAAGAGGGGTTTCTGGGCTACAAGATGCTACACCGGTCGATCGTTTTATCTTGACGGCACATACGCTCACTGATAGGCTGTAGCGTTATGAGCAGGTTTCCCTATCTCCTTATCGCCGGCCTTGTTGTTGGCCTTGACCGCCTTCTCAAAGGGTGGGCAGCGAGTTCTCTGACTCTTTCCGATCCGCGCCCTCTCCTCGGCCAGGCGATCCGACTGACGCGGGTGCATAACGTCGGTGGTGCATTTGGGATCTTCCACGGAAACGGGGACCTGTTCGTCGCTGTCTCATCGATCGTGGCGGTTGGGCTTATTATTCTTTTGCTCGCTGCCAATCTACGAGGCCCTATTCTAAAGATAGGTCTGGCTTTAGTTCTCGGAGGGGCAATCGGAAACCTAATCGATCGGCTATACTTTGGATACGTGCTTGACTTCTTTGAGGTCCGCGGCTTTCCCGTCTTCAACCTGGCGGACACCTGTGTCACTGTGGGGGTGGGGCTGATCCTCATTCGTACGTTCCTGGGGGGTGAGAAGGATCGAACTTCGGGGCAAGTTCATCGTCTTTGAGGGGCTCGACTTCACCGGAAAGTCGACGCAAGTGACCCTGCTCGCCGAACGACTCACCCAAGTTGGCTACTCGGTGATAACCACTCGAGAGCCAGGTGGTACTTCACTGGGAGAAGCAGTACGGAAAGTAATACTCTCAACGAAGAATGTAGACCTTCTCCCCCTCTCAGAACTCCTTCTATTCATCACCTGTCGCGCACAACTATCCGCGGAAGTAATCGCCCCTGCTTTAGAAGAAGGGAAGGTTGTCGTCTCCAGTCGTTATCGCCTGTCAAGCCTCGCCTATCAGGGGTATGGTCGTGGGATCGACCTCGATCTAATTCGACGACTGAATGAGGCCGCCACGGGGGGGCGTCACCCGGATCTCACCTTCCTCATCGACCTTCCGGCCAAGGTTGCCCTGGCGCGCAAGCGCGGGAAGGGTGACCGGATTGAGGGGGAGGACATCGTTTTTTATCAGCGCGTCCGACAGGGATACCTAAAACTGGCGCAGGATGATCCGCTCATCCATCACATCGACGGTACCCAGTCCGTGCAACAGATTGCTCAAGCGGTGGCGAGCTACCTCGATCTATAAGCTTTTGTCGAAAACCTCAACAATCGGGTATCATGAAGCGGGTAAGAATCGAGAGCAAGGGGTGACCAAATGGACTTTGTATGTGTGAAGAATGACTTGGTGTTCGGGGTAAAGCTCTCAAGTTATGCCTTGGGAACTCGAAGTAGCATGCCGATTCTCTCGGGCTTGAAGATGGAAATCGAGGGGAATCAGTTGCGCCTTTACGCGACCGACCTCGAGCGGGCGGTACGCTGCGAGATTACGATCGACAACCAAGCTGGCGATGAGGCAGTGGTGCTGAATGGAGCTGTCCTCTCACAGATCGCGGCTCACCTCCCAGAGGATGAGCGAATCACGTTGAAGACCGATGCCGAGAATGGAACGGTTGTCAAGCTGCGATGCGGGGAAGCGTCGTTCGACCTTCCGACACTCCCTGTGGAGGACTACCCCGAGGTCCCCTCACTCCCGCAGACCAAAATCGCCTCACTCAAGGTCAAGAGCTTCCACCAGGGGCTCGACCAGACGGCCTTTGCCACGCTTAAAGCGGCGGAGACGACCCGTCTCAGTCTCACCGGTGTAGATATTGTCCTTAAAAGTGCCTCGCTGAAGATGGTCGCCACCAACGGTTACCGCCTCGCGATGAAGACGGTAGGGGTGGATGAGGTTTTCGAGGAGGGAGAATACCTCATCGACGCCAGCGTCCTTACTGACCTGGATCGGGTCCTATCCCAGGTAGAAGGGGAGACGGTCGATCTGTACAAGGGGGAGGGGCAGCTCTTCTTCCAGTCAGATGGAGTGACGTTCATGGCAAGGACGATCGCTGAGGAGTTCCCTGACTTCGAGCGAGTGATTCCCAAGGAGAACACGATCTCCCTCGTCTTCGACCGCCGCGCCTTCCTGGAGACGATGCAGCGGATCGAGATCACTGCGGCAGAGGAATCGGGAGCGGTGACCCTCCGTGTCACAAACGAGGAGAGCGCTGCCCGGATCAACTCTGCCGACAAGG
>JAUWYG010000141.1 GCA_030615945.1 Candidatus Bipolaricaulota bacterium
AGAGGTATTGCACGCCGCCTACCAGCAGCACCCCGAGAGGTTTGTCCGGAAAGAGCCGTCGCCACAGCCCTTGCCCGAAGCGGTATGGATCAACCCGCCGCAGACGACAACGAGCGACGGGAAACTACACAAAATTCAGCCGACGGGTGTCTCAAAGTCGTTGACAAATTCCGCTTGTTGCTTGCTTAAGGTCCCAATCGGAGTTTAACGCAGCTTACCGCAGAGGACGCAAAGACCGATCTCTAAACTCTTTCGTGCTCTGCAGTGAACGCTGTTGTTCCATGGTAGAAGGGAGTTCTCTGCGACAGCCTCCTGTGATAAATTGCAACTCAAGGGGGAGGCGTCTACACTCTCTTCACGGTTGTCCGGGCACTTAGGAATGCCACCTCATGCGGGGAAAGCTCCTTGAAAAGCCGGTTTTTTCGAATAACAAGGGGGAGAAGCGGTGGAGAGGGTTGTTCTGATCACGGGGGCCTCCTCGGGGATCGGGGAGGCGTGTGCGCGGCATCTGGCGAAGCGCGGCTACCTGGTCTACGGGACGAGCCGACACCCATCGGGTGAAGAGGGCCTGTTCCGGATGATAAGGATGGATGTGGACGATGATCGGTCGGTCGCTTCAGGTATCGCCCAGGTTCTCCAGGATGCGGGGAGGCTCGATGTCATCGTTAACAACGCAGGATTCGGCTTTGCCGGAGCGATCGAGGACACCTCGATCGAGGAGGTACGAGCGCTCTTCGAGACGAACCTCTTCGGACTGTTGCGGGTCTGTTGGACAGTCCTCCCACGGATGCGAGAGCAAGGTTCGGGGACGATCGTCAACATCTCTTCACTTGCGGGGCGGATCGGCCTTCCGTATCAGGGGCTGTACAGCGCGACCAAATACGCGGTAGAGGGTCTGACCGAGGCGTTGCGCATGGAGGTGCGACCCTTTGGGATCAACGTTGTTCTCATCGAGCCCGGGGATTTCTGCACTGGTTTCACCTCCAATCGAAGGTACACGACCGCATCGAAGGAGAATCCGGCCTATCGGGAGCGCTTCCAGCGCGCGATCAAGGTAGCGGAGTCGGACGAGATGAAAGGGTCCTCTCCGGAGAGGATCGCCCGTGTCCTTGATCGGATCCTTCGAGAACGATCCCCCAAGGTGCGCTACTCGGTTGGGGCGCCTTCGCAGCGCATGGCGGTCGTCCTTAAGAAAGCTCTCCCGGGTAAGTTATTCGAGTGGGTGTTGATGAAATACTACAAGGTGAGATAGGAGAGAACATAAAATGGACCTGTTCGAAAAGTGTCGGGGATTCTTCTCTGATCCCGCGGTGGCGCAGGCGATGGGGTACCCGATGAACCCCAGATCGGCCCAAGCGATGGGGCTTTATCCTTACTTCATTCCCCTCGAGCAGTCGGAGGGGACGCAGGTGACGGTAAGGGGTAGGAGCCTCATCATGATTGGGTCGAACAACTACCTCGGGCTGACGGCGCACCCCAAGGTCCGGCAGGCAGCGATCGATGCCGTGCGCGAGTTTGGAACGAGTTGCACAGGTTCAAGGTTCCTCAATGGGACCCTTGCCTTGCACAACGAGCTTGAGGAGCGGTTGGCCCGGTTTGTGGGTAAGGAGAAGGCGCTCGTCTTTTCCACCGGCTACCAGACGAACCTTGGGACCCTCTCGGCGCTGATCGGCCGTGAGGACGTGATCATCGGCGACAAGGAGAACCATGCCAGCCTCGTCGATGGCTCCCGCCTGGCGCTCGGCCGCCTGCAACGGTTTCGACACAACGATATTGATGATCTGGAACGTGTTTTGCGTGCTTGTCCTGATAAAGCGGGGAAGCTCGTGGTGGTGGATGGGGTGTTCAGCATGAGCGGCGAGCTAGCTCCCCTGCCGGAGATCGTCCCTCTGTGCGAGAAGTACGGGGCCCGTCTGATGGTCGACGACGCCCATGGGGTGGGGGTCATCGGAGGAGGACGCGGAACCGTGGCGCGCTTTGGCGTGACCGATGACGTCGATCTTATCATGGGGACGTTCAGCAAGTCCTTCGCTTCCATCGGAGGATTCATAGCAGGAGAGAAAACGACGATCCACTGGATAAAGCACCTGGCCCGCTCGATGATCTTCAGTGCCAGCCTCCCCGCAGGGAACGCCGCCGCGGCGCTCGCCGCTCTCGACGTGATGGAGAAGGAACCCGAGCGGGTGGAACGCGTCAACGCCATCGCCGAGCGCATGCGCCAGGGCTACCATGCCCTCGGCTACAACGTCGGCGGGAGCGAGACCCCGATCGTCCCGATTATGATCGGGGATCAGTTGAAGGCAATTAAGATGTGGAGGGCCCTGTTCGAGGCGGGGGTCTATACGAACGTCGCTGTCCCGCCCGCGGTGCCGGCCGGAAAAGCACTTCTTCGGACGAGTTACATGGCGACTCACACCGACCGGGAGATGGATCAGGTCGTTTCTATCTTCAAACAGGTTGGCAAGGCCGAGGGAATCATCTGAGGAAGGAGTAAAAACTCAAACGGGTCATAGAGGAGTTGACGTTGCTCTTGCTCTATCTCTCATCATGGGAACAACAGCTGACACCCGGGGCTCCTAGGGTGCATCGAGCATGGAAGACGCACCGATTTGAGATCGTGGATGCCCTGGTGCAGCGAGGCTACCTTGAGACAAACCGTCGGACGAAGTCGGTCCGCACCGAGGACGGCGACATCGAGGATCTGCGAGACAAGGCCATCCAGTCTCCCCCCACTAGAAATTTACGCTTGGGTTAAAGACCCTTTGGTAAGCGCACTACCTTAGTCTCCTCTTGTTCGCTGACCCCGGCCACGCACATCTAACTGTAATCCACCTGTGTTTCCTCGAGGAAAGGATTTTATTCGATCGGTGCTACGGCCCGTTAACTTGACCGTACTTGGAAGTTTCACCATACTCCTACCGGGGTAAGAAAGGGGTGGGGGTTACAATGAGGCAGCTGGTCGTACTGGTCGGTCTTCCCGGCTCGGGGAAGAC
>JAUWYG010000073.1 GCA_030615945.1 Candidatus Bipolaricaulota bacterium
TTCGAGGTACATCTCATCTTCGAGGACGCCTCCGCACTTCTCGATCACACGAACCGACGCGACGTTCTCTGCGTTGCAGGTTACAAGCAATCGATCAATGCCCTTGACGCAGGCCAGCGCCTTGGCCCCTTCGAGTAGCCGTGTAGCGTGCCCACGACAGCGTGCCGACGGCTTGACGCTGAAGCCAACGTGCCCGCCAAAGCGAAGCAGGTGGCAAGTCAGCCGATGGCGAAGATTTGAAACCCCCAGGATCTCTCCTTCATGGACAAGAAACGAGGTCGTACCTGGCACCCACCCGTCTGGGAGCCCTTCTCCGCGAGACATCCTGGCGAGGTTCTCGACAATCTCGGCGTGTGACCAATCCGAGTCTGCGAAGTAGCCTGGGATGTCCATCTCGCCGGCGTTTGTGAAGTCGGCGAGGAAGTTCAGGAGTGCTTTCTCGTGCTCCATGCCCAGTTGGGTGATTTCCACGGCACTCTCCCTCCGAAGCTTTGTCCAAGTGCCAACGAGGCCAAAGAGTCGGCCTGTGCTCCGGTGATTCTATAGCAAGAGGAGTGTTTGTAGAACAACAGTTACCGCTGCTCTTCTTCCTCTCACAGCGATCGCCCTCTCTTAGCATACAGCGTGCGGTTTTGCCTGACAAGAGCATAACCGCTACGATAAATAGAACTGAAAACAGGGAAAGAGGTGAACCGAATGGCAGAGAGAGAAGGAGATCCTCGATAAGCTCTCGATCTACATTCCGCAGTCGAAGATGGCTGAGCGGTCAGTTGAGCGGCTGATCAAGCTGTCTGAGAAGAAGGATCGATCAGTTAACTACCTCGTCGTGGAGGCGATACTTCAGTACTTAAAATAAAAATAGAGGGACATAAACCTTAATTCCTACAAGCGAGACTGAGAGGAACCATCTCTGAAAGCGCGCGCCGTGTCAAGTGGGTGTCTCTCAGGCCACCTCAAGAGAAATTCCAGGGTCGAGTCTGGCAAAGCAACACTTCGCTTATCGCGCTTCTCCTCCTCTGATCATTGTGGAGTACACACCGAGGCGTTGGGCGCTCTCTCTTTGTGTATGGCCGTATTCCCGCCATGCCTGATAGATGACCTCGATGCTTCGATCCGGGGTGAAGTGGTCGTGTCATGTCGCGATACTGGTACGAAGAGAGTTCATTTGCAAGACTTGAGCCTGACCTGCCTCTGAATTTCTTTGTGCGGTGATGGCTTGTCTTAAGACTGTTGAAGCCTAACGACGGAGATCACCTGCCTCTATGGAGCGCCAGCGGAATAGAAGTCAGGTGAATTGACTGGTTAGCCCATTTTTGCCTAAACATAACATCCAGCTTATGTGATGGCGCAACTGCTGGCGACTTGCGCATCTTGTTATCACGATTGGACAAGCCTCTAACAAGTGTGGTCCTTCAATGCGATAGTTAAGGATACCTAATAGCGATGAAGCGGAAGATTATCGGGTAGTCCTTAACGAGTAAGTTGCGAATCACCGGGTTCCCATTTTCAATGCTCGTTATCATTTGTTGCTCGAAGCCGTTTAGAACATCTATGCCCATCACCTCTTGAGCTGAAAAGCCAGGCAAGGTGAGCGTGGCTTTCACCCCAGGATCCTCATCAACTGCTACACCGTCTGTCCACAACGCGATCAATTGGTCACCGTTTGTCAAACAAAAACTATAACTCCTTATATTCGTTGCCTCGCTCTGTATTTCTATTGGCAGGCTTGCAGGCTCGGTCCCAGCCATGATGGTGCACAGGTTTCTAACAACCATCATTCTAGGCGAGTACAATTCCCAGTCGTGCCAAATCCCACAGAGTCCTGTGGTGAAGCCCATGCCCCGGTGCATCAAGATACCTCGGGCAAAATATTTTCCAACCGTTGTTTCACTATATCCCCAATATTCATGGGGGTGAGGATCTTTATGGCTCCGCCAATGCAACTCATCGGCTATGTATTCGCCCTCAAAGCCGTTAGAAGAAGCTACATCCTTAATCTCTTGGAGTAGAGATGGGTGGTTATAGTAATGTTCTTCCTCGTATTCCGGTGACGCTCCGCCCATCGGATGCCAGGAAACCGCGTCAACCAAAGGCATTACATCCGATTTTAGAATATCAAAAAAGTATTCGCGAGCACCTGGCTCAATTAAAGGAGTTACAGCTCCAGCCACTATTTTCGCCTCCGGATACTCTTGGCGGATGATTGGGACGGTGCGTTTGACTAGGTTTATGTAGTCCTCTACTTCGACATATTGTTGAGTACCCTTCCCAACGTTCGGTTCATTCAGTATTTCATAGTATTCTATTCGGTCCTTAAAATGATGGACGATGAAATGCACGTAATCGAGGTAACGCTGTATCTCATCCTCTGTCTTAAACCTTGAGTAGCCTTCTTCCTCAACCTGGATTGCTTCATCCCAAAAGACTATACAATACCTGATCTTTATGCCATTGTTGACCAGATCCGTTATTGCTTTATCCTGTTGAGAGTCGATGTAATATTTGGAATATTCCTCCACCACATTCCAATCAAACCGGTCAATGGACGAGTGAACCCACTTCAGTCCCAGATTGTTAATTCCATAAACTAACCCGTTTAACCAATCTGCATACTGTTCGGGCGTGGGGATTGCTGATGAATCAAGAGTCCACATACCTCCAATGCGGTTGTCTTTGAGTTCCCTTGATTGCTTGGGTTGGAGTGAAGTTTGGGGCAGATTGTTACCCTCTTGCAGGATGACTCCCGACGTAGGCGCTGCGGGGGACATACTTTCCCCACAAGCATTCAAAACAAGGGAAAGAATGATCACAACGAGAAATACTGAAGTAAACTTTTTCATTGTTCTCCTCCGTTAAACGGGCTAACATTGTTTATATCGATCCACATAACACCCCAAACACGGCTACGATTGCCGTATAAGACGCCTGCAAGTAGAGCATCGCTTTCGGGGTAACCGGTGAGATATCAAGCCGTTGCGACAAGACGCCGTTCTTATCACCGTATCTTATATGGATCGGCATAAGACCCTCCATGCCCACCTGAGAGCACATCGACGAGACTGCGAACTCCGGCCGGTCCACGGTTGAGGACGTGGGTGTAAACCATGGTGGTCTTCACGTCTTTATGGCCAAGGAGCTCCTGAACCGTTCGAATATCGTAACCGCTTTCCAATAGGTGCGTTGCAAACGAATGCCGAAATGTATGGCACGTGGCTCGTTTGGTCAATCCAGCTTTAGTCACAGCATGTTTCACCGCCTTTTGAACCAGCGACTCGTCCGTGTGATGGCGCCCTTCTTCGCCAGTCTTTGGATTCTTCCACCGGTTTTCCTGGGGAAAAACCCATTGCCAGCGCCAGTCCACGGGGGCGTTGGGGTATTTGCGATCCATCGCGTCGGGCATTTGCACACGCCCCCATCCTTCGGCCAGGTCCCGTTCGTGCATCCTTTTGACCTTGCGTAGATGCTCTTGGAGGATTTTTTTGAGTGATTCGGGGAGCATCGTGATCCGGTCCTTCGCGCCTTTGCCGTCGCGGGTGGTGATTTCGTTGCGAGCGAAGTCGATGTCCTGGACGCGCAGACGCAGGCATTCCATCAGGCGCAGGCCCGCACCGTACATCAGAGATGCCATGAGCCACTTGTCGCCTGTGAGCTGCGCAAGGACGGCCTTGACTTCGTCGCGCGTCATGACCACCGGCAGTCGTTTTGGTTTCCTCGCGCGGATGACTTTGCCTAAGTCACCGATTTCACGGCCCAGGACGTACCGATAGAGGAACAGCAGCGCAGAAAGGGCCTGGTTTTGTGTCGATGCGCTGACCTTCTCCTTGATGGCTAAATGAGTCAGGAACGTGTTGATCTCCGGCTCGGCCATCTCCGCCGGATGACGGACGTTATGGAAGAAAATAAACCGCTTTACCCACATCACGTATGCCTGTTCTGTCCGGCGACTGTAATGGCGTGAACGTAGCTCTTGGCGAAGCCGGTCCAGCAGTTTCGGCTTCGCGCCGACGACCGAAGAACGGGCTTGGCCTCCTCCGTTCAGACTCCGAACATATGTGACCGCATGTCCGTCTTCCATAAATCTCTCCACTTATGGTATACCACTTCTCCTAAAGCTTGTCAATACGACGGGGTTGTGTAGCGTTTCGTGTGTAAAAGCCGGTGAAGAGATTGAGACACCGGGACGCTCCTTCATCAGCGCAAGCTGAATGAACATACCAAAAAGGGGGTCCAGATGTCTCAGTCTCAAAGTTCTCTGAGAAAGAAGGTACAACGTGAAATGTGTGAAATGTGGGGACATAACACCTATTTCTTAACTGGTGAAATGTGGGGACATAACACCTATTTCTTAACTGCAAAGCCCGAGGCGAAAGCCATGGCTTCGTTCTTATCGTGGAATTCCGGCGACATCTCTAAAAGCGCGCGCCGTGTCGAGGCTTCGTGCCTCGATTCACCCCCGAAACAACCTTATCGTCATCCTGCCTTCGAACCCGATCTGCCGGAGTCATCCCTTCGCTGTTGGACAGCATAAGGTTATCCCCGGACATGCGTCGCAATCTAGCTAAACGTCGGCCGGAAGGAGATGATCAGAAATAGGTGACATGTTCCTCGAATCCCCGCGCCGAATCCCCCCACAAGGAACACCCCAGTGAACCCTTGGTCAACCCCTCCGACTCCTTGCTCGCCTCTTCCTTGTTGTTCGCGACCGCCAACTCTTACACCACGTCCCTGGACTTTACTCTAATCCGCGTCTGTACTTGTCTCTTATGAGTCTTCACAAATCTGCCACACGCTTGACACGATTTCTTTATAATGCTTCGATATGATTACGTTGGATTGGTCTCTCGAAATAGGGCTTGAGAGAGCTTGTGCCTTTGCAGCTTCTTGGAGTCCCTCCCGAAAGAGAGGAGGTGGCGGACGCTCATGCTAAGAAAGCCCTTAAGATACTTCTGGATCGGGGCCGTTCTGCTGATTCCATGGTTCGGCTCTGCGGGATCGTTTTCGGATTCACTTGAGCTGACGCTGAATCAAGCGATTTCAGTTGCCCTTGAACAGCACTCGGATGTTCGCAAGGCAGCACTCGACCTTCAACTTGCTGAACTGGAATTGGAAGCTGCTTGGGCGAGGGCGACGATCCCGTCGGTTGAGCTACAAATCAAGCCACCGCATCTGGCATTCGACGGCTTCTCCGGTGAACTCCAGGGGTCGCTCGCGTTCGGGCTGTCTCTTCCATGGGGGACGGACAGCCAACTCTCAGGCAGCCTAGGGGTAGCCTGGGACAGTCTGAATGACAGGTGGCAGTTGCCGGATTGGGCGATCGTCTTCTCGCAGAAGCTGGACTTCTCGCGCCTGGATGCTGGTTCAGAGGAGCTGGAGACCAAACAGCAGGCCGTGGAGGATGAGCAATTGGCGCTTGAGAAGACCCGTAACGCGGTTGTCCTGGAGATCATGGAGGACGCCCTCAAATCCTTTCGCCAACCGCCGGCGGCATCGACAGCAGCGCACATGCTGTGTTGTTCGCCCACTTGTCTGCACAGCGAGCGGATCGGCTGAGCTAGGCCTGTCTGCCTAAAGGAGAACGGCGAATGATGACAAAATGCACTTGGGCATTTCTCTGTGCTGGTATCATCCTGGCGCTCTCATGGATATCCTCGGCCACTGCCTTGACAGTGAATGAGGCCATCGAACTCGCCCTGTCACACCATCCAAACATCCGGGAAGAAGAACTCAGAGTCCAGCTCGCGGAGCTGGAACTCCAGGCGGCGCTTGCCACCATCGGCATTCCCGCTCTCGATCTTCAGATCAGCGCGCCAACTTTGAGCAATGATGGTTTTTCCAGCAAGGTGAGGGGCCAGTTCGGAGCAGGTTTTTCTCTGCCTTGGGGCACATCGAGCCAAGTAGTAGGCGGATTGGAGTGGACTTGGGACAGGTTGACGGGAGACTGGACAGTCCCTGGTTGGGGGATTTCCTTCGTTCAAACGGTAGACTTCGCCGATCCAGATACAGCTTCAGACCCGGTCGACCGAAAGCGTGACGCCCTTGAAGAAGCGCACGAAACGCTAGAAAAGGCCCGCACCGCCGTAGTGCTGGAGACCATTAGGGGGTATAGCCAGCTTCTCAGTGATGGCCAAAGTCTGGACAACGCGGAGGCGGATTTCATCGACGCGAAAGAAAACCTCGCTACCGTCGAGGAACTTGCAGGCAGTGGGTTAAGAGGCGAGCAGTCTCTTCTGCAGGCACGGCTCCAGGTCCTCGATGCTCAGATCGAGGTGGATGAGCTGCGGTCGTCGCATGAAGAACAGGTCGCGCGATTCAGTCTTCAGTGGGTGGGAGCCGAGCAACTCGTGGTGCTCATTCCAATCCGTCTGAATCGAGAAGCCCTGATCAAAGCAACTACTGATTTACTTTCCGACGAAAGCGTTATCTCGACAGCTATCGACATCTCCGCTGAAGTTGACGCAGCCAAGCAAGGCGTTCAGGAAGCCGAGCAAGCACTCCAGGCTGCACGGCGAGCGGCTCTGCCGAGCTTATCGATCTCCGCGGGGCTAAGCGAACAAGGGTGGACGGTTGGCTGCAATCTTCACCTAGATCTGTTTTCACCAGACCGTGGCCTGCAACTCGAGATTGCCAAGGTCGAACTTTCTCTTGCCCTGGAGACGGTCTCTGCGGCTAGAACTCAAAAGGAGAACTACTTGAGAGATCGGTTTCACGCGCTGGATAACGCGCTTTGTAGCCTGAACAGGCTACCATTAGAGGAGGAGAAATTGGCGTTAGAAGTGGACATCAATCAGACGCGATTTGAGGCAGGGAGCATCAGCGCGGCGGAGTGGCAGGCGCAGTTGAAAGCGCAAGACGCGTTCCTTATCACAGCTGAGGAGCGAGTGACCTCGCTACTCCTTGCACTCCTTGAGTTTCGCGATGCCCTGGGACTCGATCTGCATTGGGAGGAA
>JAUWYG010000058.1 GCA_030615945.1 Candidatus Bipolaricaulota bacterium
TAGCGACCGAGAGAGCGGTAGCGCTGATAGCGGGCCGCCAGCAGCTTCTTTGGTGGTATATCAGAGACCTCTGCGAGGTGACGCAGGAGGCTCTCTTTGAGGGAAGAAGCGGTCTTATGAGGGTCCTTATGCGCGCCACCGAGTGGTTCAGGGATGACCTCGTCGATTACCTTAAGGTCAAGCAGGTGCGGAGCGGTCAGTTTGAGCGCTGCTGTCGCCTCCTTCATGCGGTCTTTCTCCTTCCACAGGATTGTTGCCGCTCCCTCGGGGCTGATCACAGAGTAGATCGCATTCTCCAGCATAAGCACCCGATCGGCCACTCCGATTGCCAGCGCTCCACCCGATCCCCCTTCGCCGATCACAACGGCGATCGTAGGAACGCGCAAATTCACCATCGTAAGCAGGTTCTCCGCAATCGCGCCTCCGATGTTTAACTCTTCAGATTCTAGACCGGGATAGGCGCCGGGGGTATCGATCAGGCTGATCACTGGAAATGAAAATCGCTCGGCAAGACTCATCGCTCTTCGCGCTTTCCGGTAGCCTTGAGGTCGCGTCATTCCAAAATAGCGTTCCTTGTTTTCCTGTGTCGAGCGCCCTTTTTGCTGGGCAAGGAGTACGACTGGTCGATCGTCGAGTCGAGCGAGTCCCACGAGGAGGGCTCGGTCATCCCCAGCAAGGCGATCGCCGTGAAGTTCGTAGAAGTCGGTGAACACCTCGCGAATATAGTCGAGTGAGTAGGGGCGCTTGGGATGGCGGGCGATCTTCACCCGTTCCCAGTCGCTAAGCTTGGCGTAAAGCTCCTTCCGTAGGGCTTCGAGCTTTTTCTCTAGGCGAGCGATCTCGGTGGATAGGTTGATTCCATCCGTTTTATCAAGCTCACGCAGTTCCTTGATCTTGGCCGCGAGGAGGTCAAGCGTCCGCTCATCGCTCATTGCGCCCCCACAAAGAAGCCAAGTACCTTCCCCAATTCCTCACGAAGGTCTTCTCGGTTGACCACCCGATCGATGAGCCCGTGTTCGAGGGCGAAAGCATCAGTCTGGTAATTTGAAGGGAGTTCCTCGGCGATTGTGTTTTGGATCACTCGTCGTCCGGCAAACCCGATCATCGCCCCCTTCTCGGCGATGATGATATCGCCCAGACTGGCAATCGAAGCCTGTACGCCACCGGTCGTGGGGTAGGTCATGATGGAGATGAACGGGAGATGCTCTTCGGCAAGGCGGCCGCGCACCGCTGCTGTCTTCGCCATCTGCAAGAGTGCGAAAAGTCCCTCCTGGATTCGAGCTCCACCGGAAGAGGAGACGAGGATGAATGACTGACGACAGCGGATCGCTTCCTCCATCCCATGACAGATCTGTTCGCCCATTACCGCCCCCATGCTTCCACCGATGAACCGGAAATCCATCACGCCCATGACTACAGGGATTCCAACGATTGTGACACTCCCGATGATGATCGCGCTCGCTAATGCCGTCTTCTCCTGTGCTTCTTCAATCCGCTGTGGATAAGGCTTAGTGTCTTGGAAAGAGAGCGGGTCTGAAGCCACTATCGGCTTGGAGATGTCCGTGAAGCTTCCTTTATCGATCAACGATTCGATCCGCTCTTGAGCGGTAAGGAAGAAGTACTCCCCACAGTGGGGGCAGATGTTATTGTTCTCCCGTACGCGGCGTTTGAACACAAGCTCCCCGCACGACTTGCACTTCATCCACAGGCTCTCGTCCGTCTTTTTCTCCAGATTGACGCGAAAGTAGTGTCTGTCCTTGAAAATCGCCATCTGTCACTCCTCAGTGTCGCCTAAACAGGCTGAAGCGAGGTCGCTTCTCCTCCGTGTTAACCGTTTGCAGACTCTCGGGGAGGACGGATCCGCTGGAGATGACCATGGAGAGCGCGTCTTCCACCGGCATATCGAGGTAGGTCACTTCTCGCTCAGGGATGATCAACATCATTCCCGAAAGGGGATTCGGCGCAGTGGGAACATAGACCAACAGGCACTCCTCCCCAGTTGTATCTTGCAGCCTTCCCAGTTCCTCGTTGGTGACGAGTCCGATGACGTTTATTCCTTCCTTAGGGTACTCGAATATTACAACTTTCTGGAAGGAGGAAGTGCCGGGGTTGAGTAGGGCGTGGGTGAACTGCTTTAAGGTGGAGTACATCTTGCGCACCCCAGGGACCGATGCGAAGGCCCGGTCCATATAGTATTGGAGGGTCCTGCCGAGGAAGTTGCGCGTGATAAAGCCGACCAAAAGGACGAGGATTACCGTCATATAGATCCCCATGCCGGGAATCCACCGGCCCAGGGATTTTTCCACCATCACACCGAACGGTGTCTCCCGCCCGACCAGTCCGTCGATCAGGTGGTAGAGCACCCACAGGATGTAAAACGTCGCCCCGACGGGGATGATCGCTAGAAGTCCACTGATGAACGTGTCGCGTAGACGGCGCAAGAATCTCTTCACGAGTTAACCACCCGCTCCACTCTCATAACCGTATCCTCCACATTGGCGTATTATAGAGGATTATGAACAAGTGCGCACCTTGGCGAAGAACGATCATATGGGCGCTCGTTAGCCTTTTTCTCATCTTCGGGGTTGTAGTCGCAATAAAGATCGTTTACCCGTTGCGTTACGCCGATGCGATCGACCGCTGGGCCGCTGCTCGTTCCCTTGATCCGTACCTTGTTGCTTCGATGATCCGTGCCGAGAGCCGCTTTTATCCTCGCGCCCAATCCCGCTCCGGGGCCATCGGGCTGATGCAAATCACCCCCACGACCGGACAGTGGATCGCCGAGCAAATGGGAGAGGAAAAGTTCGTGGTGGAGGACCTGTACGAGCCGAGCCTGAACATTCGCTTTGGCACGTGGTATCTTGCCTACCTTCTCAATCGCTTCGACGGGGATACCGAGTCTGCCCTGATCGCCTACAACGCAGGTGCATCCAATCTCCTACGTTGGAAGGCAGGGGAGGGCACGATCTTTCCCGAGACGGAGACCTACCTCGCCCGGGTGAAACGTGGATGGTCTGGCTACCGCTTCTTATATCTGCTCCCGCTTCTCGGTGATCTCCTTCGAGCCATCCCGGTTTAGTATTGCAGGAAACGCGGCCTTTGGCTAGTATTGGTGAAATCTTTGAGTGAGTACTTAGGAGGTTTAACTGTGTCGGAGGCGATCAAGTGGGTAGAGAAAGATCCGCTGAAGAAGAACGTGTTCTGGCCAACCAAGGCAATGAAGGAGCGAGCGTGGGTGTCGGATGAGTCAATCTACGCTGAAGCAAAGGCTGATCCCGAGGGGTTCTGGGCCAGGCAGGCCGAGGAGCTTCACTGGTTCAAGCATTGGGACAAGGCCTACGAATTTGCCCCACAGAACTATAAGTGGTTTATCGGAGGGAAGCTCAACCTCTCTTATAACTCCCTTGACCGCCACATCGAGGCAGGCCACGGGGACCGGATCGCGCTGATCTGGGAGCCGGAACCGGTTGACGAAGAAGCTGTAAAACTGACTTATAAGGAACTCCACCGCCTTGTCTCAAAGTTAGCCAACGTTCTTAAAGGGCTCGGGGTGCAGAAAGGTGACCGGGTCGGGATCTATCTTCCAATGATCTCCGAGGCAGTCATCGCCATGCAGGCCTGTGCCCGCATCGGTGCCCCGCATAGCGTCGTCTTCTCCGCATTCAGTCCTGATTCGTTGCGTGATCGGATGATCGATGCTGGGGCAAAGGTGCTGATCACGGCCGACGGCTACTACCGCCGCGGCAAGGCGATTAACCTGAAGAAGAGCGCTGACGCAGGGGCCGAGGGGACGCCGGTGGAGAAGGTTGTTGTGGTAAAGCGACTCGACGGCAACGTACCGATGAACGCAGGACGCGACTTGTGGTACCACGAGTTAATAGAGGGCGTTTCAGCGGAGTGCCCGGCCGAACAGATGGACTCAGAGGACCTCGCTTTCCTCCTTTACACCTCGGGGACGACCGGAAAGCCCAAAGGAATCATGCACACCACCGGTGGCTATGCGGTCCAGTCCTACATCACGGCCAAATGGGACTTTGATCTGCACGAGGGAGATATTTATTGGTGCACGGCCGATGTCGGTTGGATAACCGGACACACCTACATTAACTACGGCCCGTTGATGAACGGGGTGACGAGCGTAATGTACGAGGGCGCCCCGGATGTGCCGGACTGCGGGCGTATGTGGGCAATCATAGAGGAGCACAAGATCACGCAGCTTTACACGGCGCCCACGGCGATTCGCATGTTCCTCAAATGGGGAGACGAGTGGCCGTCTAAGTACGACCTCTCCTCACTGCGGCTTCTGGGGACGGTCGGAGAGCCGATCAACATCGGCGCCTGGCTGTGGTACTTCGAGAGGATCGGCGGCGGACGCTGCCCGATCATTGACACCTGGTGGCAGACCGAGTCCGGAGCAACCCTGGTCAACAACCTCCCTGGGATCGGGCCGTTCATTCCCACCGTGGCCGGTCGTCCGTTCCCCGGTGTAATTGGCCGTATCCTCGATGCGGGGGGATCGCCGGTTCCGGCTGGTGAGGGGGGATACCTGTCAATCTTTAGCCCATTTCCACCGGCACTGACACGTGGGATCTACGGTGATATGGAGCGGTTCAAGGTCCAGTACTTCAGCGATTACGGTCCGGAGCGCTACTACACGAGCGATGGTGCACGGGTGGACGAGATGGGTAACGTCCGCATCACCGGCCGGGTCGATGATGTGATGAACGTTGCCGGCCACCGCCTTGCCACCGCCGAGGTGGAGAGTGCCCTTGCGCAGAGCGACAAGGTGAGCGAAGTCGCGGTCGTCTCGCGTCCTCATGACATTAAAGGAGAGGTCCCGGTCGCATTTGTCTTGTTGAAGTCCGGGGTCGAGCGCTCCGATGAGATCCGCAAGGAGCTGATCAAGACGGTCGATTCGATCATCGGTCCAACCGCGCGACCAGATGAGATTATCTTTGTTGATGATGTGCCGAAAACCCGCTCGGGAAAGATCATGCGGCGTATCCTGAAGGCGCTCGTGCGCAATGAGCCGGTAGGGGATCTGACTACGCTGCAGAACCCCGGTAGCGTCGACCATTTGAAAGAGATGGTCGGATACAGCGGCTAAGAAGGTTAGTTTGAGTAAACCAAACAGGAATGTTCCTGCCAATCCCGGGGCATTGGGGCTAGGAGGGTTTGCCCTGTCCACTTTTATCCTGAACATCGTCAATGCCGGGTTAGTCGATGCGGCAACGGTAGGGATTGTGATGCCAGTCGCCATGCCCTACGGGGGCCTGGCCCAGTTTATGGCGTGGATGTGGGATATGCGGCGGGGGGATATCTTCGGTGCCACATGTTTCAGTTCCTTTGGAGCGTTCTGGATGGGCCTTGCCTTGTTCTTCTTCAAGCTGGCTGGGGTGCAGGCGTTTGTCGATGTCCCTCCGGCAGGGATCGCCGTGGTTCTTATCGCCTGGGGTATTTTCACCGGCTACGCGACGATCGCCTCGCTTAAGCTCCCCTTGGGAGAGCGAGAGTAAGATACGTTCACTTGCGGGGCAGGGTTCTCCTGCCCCGTTTTTTCATTTCAGGTTGATAGAAGGATGGGTGAAGGAGCGGCTCTCTTGAAATTCCCCATGGATCACTACTCAGCGAGTCCTCCTGCTTTGTCCTCTGGTCAAGCTTAGGATTTAAGGGGAATAGCATCTGCTCCTGCGGGCTAAGCTTTGAAGCGAGTGAAACGCGTGGTATCCTAATGAGGGCGCAAAAGGAAAGGAGCGCTATGTCAGCGAAGAAGGCTTCAAGCAACCTAGTGTGGCTCGATCTGGAGACAAGCGGACTCAAGGTGGAGCCCTGTACGATCCTGGAGATTGCGACTATCATCACCGACAAGGACTTAAATGTGCTTGCCGAGGGACCAGACTTGGTCGTCCACCAGCCGGAGAAGGTTCTTGAGGCGATGGATGAGTGGTGCAAGAAACAACACAAGATCTCTGGATTGAGCGATGAGGTCCGTCGCTCGACCCTCTCTCTCGAACAGGCGGAGCAAGAGACGAAGGCCTTTGTTGCCACCTATTGTCCGCCGCAGGCATGCCCACTCTGCGGAAACTCGATCTGCTTTGATAGGCGTTTCCTGATCAAGTATATGCCGACACTGAACGCGTTTTTGAGCTATCGTAATGTTGATGTAAGCACGATAAAAGAGCTTGTGCACCGCTGGTCCCCAGGCGACGCTCTGGAGGAGACTAAGTCCTCGAAACACCGTGCCCTCGATGACATCCGTGAGTCGATCGAAGAGCTGCGCCACTACCGTAAAGCCGTGTTCAAGGAGTAGGATGAGCGATCCTTGGTGGGAGCAGTTGAGCAGGGCGCGCGATCAGATCGGAGCATTCGTTCATCGAACCCCGGTGATGACCTGTGCCGCTATAGATCGCGTCTCGGAGAACACCGTGTTTTTCAAGTGTGAGAACCTGCAGCGGACCGGTTCGTTTAAGTTTCGGGGGGCACTGAACGCCATTTTATCCCTCTCGCCGGAGGAGTCTGCTCGTGGGGTCATTACCCACTCCAGTGGGAACCACGCCCAGGCGGTGGCGTTGGCTGCCAAGCTTCACGGAGTGCGTTCGTTCGTAGTAATTCCGCAGGATGCACCCAGGGTGAAACGGGAGGCAACTGAGGACTACGGGGCAACGATAATCCTCTGCGAACCGACATACGCCTCGCGGGAGCAGACAGCAACACGGATCATCAAGGAAACGGGGGCTGTCTTTGTCGACTCCCACGATGACGTGGGGGTCATTGTTGGTCAGGGAACAGCGGCGGTAGAGTTGATCGAGGAGGCTGGCCCCCTCGATCTACTACTTGTCCCTGTCGGCGGGGGCGGACTTCTTGCAGGAACAGCGATCGCCACTGCCCACCTCTTTCCAAGAGCGAAGGTGATCGGCTGCGAGCCGGCCGGTGCCGACGACGCCTATCAATCGTTCAAAAGTGGGAAGCGGATTACAAAGTTCACACCGAGAACGATCGCTGATGGACTGCGAACACCTCTTGGGGTTTCCAATTTTGAAATTATCATCGAGCGCGTCTATGGCATCGTCCGTGTCTCCGAGGAGGAAATCCTTAGGGCGATGCGCTTCATCTGGGAACGGATGAAGCTCGTGATCGAGCCATCGAGCGCGGTTGCCGTCGCTCCGTTGCTTAACCGCTCTCTTGGCGTGAGCGGAAAACGCGTTGGCGTCATCCTAAGTGGCGGAAATGTCGATCTTGACCGGTTCTTTCAGTTATTCTAATAGCCCGAAGCTGAAACATCCTGACCGCTCAAGGGACATTCATCATCCCCTCTGGCGGGATGCAGCTGAGCAGCATGTGGAGGCCGCATTTGTGAAGAGTGAAACTTCTTTTTCCTAAACGGGTATATAGAACGTCAAAACACAAATTTGACCTCCTTGCTGCCGGAAGAAGCCACATCTCTCTAACGACGGGACCTGCCAAAGAGAAGGTCCCGTCGTTTTTGGCGGTCTACCCGAAGCAGGCTTCGGCTTAACTTAAGAGGCAAATCTTATTTCCCAGGCTGTCCCCAGTAGGAGCGGTGGTCCCGTTTCATCAGCGCTCTTCGTCTTGATGGTGGGAAAAGTCCGCGAACAAGTGATTTTGGAAGTGATGGTTCTTCCGCGTTAATCGATGGGGAAATCGAGCCTGCGCACCAGGTCAAGGAGGTCTTCAAAGGCGGTGAAGATCGCCGCTTTCGCATAGACAACGATCCCTTCTGAATCAATGAACACGGTGAATGGGAAAGCGGTGATCTCGCGTTTGACGGTCTCCTCCCGCGGCTGATATGTGCGTGCGATCACCTTTCCCTCATCGTAGAGAACGGGGAAGGTGAGGGAGTACTCGCGGATGAGCTCAGCGGCTTTCTGGGGTGAGTTCCCTGAGCATATGGAGAGGAAGCCAACACGGTCCCCGTAAGTGGTGTGAAACTCCTCAAAGAGAGGAAACTCCTTCTTGCAGGCTCCACACCAGGTCGTCCAAAAATCGATGATGAGTGGTTGACCCATGTAGTCGCTGAGGGAGCCTATCCCTCCATCGAGTGCAGGGAGCGAGAAATCAGGCGCTGGTTCGGAAACGATGGGAAATTTGCTTGTCGCGATCAGCCTCTGTTTCTCAGTTAGGCTCTCCGAGTACCCCCACTGAGTGTAGACGAGGAAGAGGACCAGGGCTGCAATTGTGATGGCAAGAAGCGTTTTCATCATGACCCTAAAGGATAGGCACCCCAGGGGAAGTTTCAAGCTTTTTTGTGATATCTGTCACATTCGGTAAAATGGCCGCATGAAAAGCCTTTTGTTTTTGCTGATGATTGTTGCGGTGCTGCTTTTCCTCACCGGGTGTTGCATCGGTGGGATCTGTTTCTAGCTCTTGATCTAACCTCGCGGCAGGGATGAGCTTACCGCAAGCTTAGACACCGTCGTTGCAGGAGGCCATCGATCCCCTGGGTGTGACACGCAGCGATGAGGATCGTTATTCCAAGCGGGTTTATCTTGGCGTAGTCATCCACGATCGTCGGTGGGTCAATGCCGAGGGCATCTTTGTGGTAATGCAACTGCTCGGGGAGTGGTTTCCCGAGTTCGCAAAAGAAGCTGGACGAGATCGACGAGGTCTATCGGGAAAAGCGGTCGATCGATGAGAAGACCTATCAGTTCATCTGCTTTGCCCTGGCGATCAAGAACCGATCCAGGCCCTGTCTGCTCAAGCATTTCAAGGCCGCACTCGGAGCTGGGGCAACCGTAAAGGAGTTGAGCTACATTATGGCGCTGGTCTTCCGGGAGAGCGCCGGCGGTGACGACTGCTGGACCCACGACGCCTTGGAGGATTACGAGAAGGTTATCCGTGAGAACATCCAATGCTGTCCCAAGTAAAGGCGAGGCCCCAGGGAGGCACAACTTTGAAGAAAGACGGTCTCTCATGAAGAAGATCGAGGTCTTTGGGACGGGCTGCCTCCTG
>JAUWYG010000017.1 GCA_030615945.1 Candidatus Bipolaricaulota bacterium
CTACCGTTTCGTTCATCGGGCATCAGGGAAGCGGGAAAACGACGCTTTTAACACGGCTGATCCCCTTCTTATTGGACCGAGGCTACCGCGTGGGGACAGTAAAGCACGCCCCCCATGAGGAGAACATCGACCGCTCGGGAACCGACAGCTTTCGACACCGTGAGGCTGGCGCCGAGCAGACCCTCGTGGTGAGTCGATCCGGTTGTGCCCTCTTCTGGGAACCCTTCCCCAAAGAGACGATTGAGGAGACAATCGAGCGACTCTTTCAAGGATTCGATGTGGTTCTTGTCGAGGGGTTCAAGCATGGCCCCTTCCCCAAAGTCGAAGTCTTCCGCCGCTTAACCGGGCTACGCGCCGAACCGCTCGCCGGCGAGATCGACGTGGTCGCGGTTGTCACCGACGAACACGTCGCCCTCCCTGACGGGGTGAGAATCCTATCGCCCCGCCGGCCAGAGGAGGTCGCCGACTTCCTCGAAGGAAACCTCCTGTAACAGATACTAAAAAGACGAGGGGGCTTTGCACGCCCTGTTTTACTGTGCTACCCTTCTTTACGTCATGCAAAAAGCGATTCTGGCCGACCAGGAAGTGCACGGCGCGGTTTCTTCCTTGTTCCTTGTTCCGCGAGGGATAGACCGGATCAGAGAGGGGCGGAGGCTGGCTGCATCCCTTATCACCGATAATCTGAAGGAGCAGCAACTCGTCCTGCGGGGAGTTCACCCGGCTCTGATGGAACTTGTTCCCCTACCAGGCAAGGAGAAAATCGGGATCGATCGGGTTCGCGCGGTGATTCGAGAGGGGCAGTTTACGCCGGTGCAAGGAAAACGGAAGGCGTGTCTAATCACTCACGCCGAGACACTAACCTCAGAGGCGGCAAACGCGCTCCTCAAAGTCCTCGAGGAGCCTCCACGTGATCTGGTATTCCTCTTGTTAGCAAAATATACCGGTGATATTCTGCCGACAATCCTCTCGCGCAGCCGCGTCGTGCGGCTTAAGCCTCCCTCACAGGAGATCCTTCTCGCTAAGCTCACAGCGGTCGGCTATAGCGAGGAGGAGGGGCGTTACCTGATCGCTGTAACCCACAACGAAGAGGAGCTCGATCGTTTCATCACGACACGCGAGGATATAGCAACACTGCGCACACAGGCGAAAACGAGCACCCGTACGGCAATTGCCGAGGTTCTGGCCACTGCCGTGATCAGCCGCGATCCGATTCTCCGCCACGAAGGGATCCTCTCTCTACTCGACCGTTTGATGAGCGGAGAGATGGAACTTGCCGTGGTAGGAGCACGGATCCTCGCGAAGGTGGAGAGCAAGGCAATAACTACCTTGCTGGAGGACCTCATGCATGTTTCCTTCGACTTGGTTCGCACAAACCTCTCCGTTCCTGTTTCATATCAGGATGAGACTCTCATTTCGTTGAGTGCGCGGGTGAAGATAAAGGAGATACTGCGGTTCTCCGAGTACATTGAGCGGGCGCGACAGGCGGTGGAGGGGCACTCCCCGCTGGAGGCGGTTCTCCTCTGGCTACTTCTTGCTGCGGGGAGGTTGTAAGATGGCTGACGGACAGATTGCCCTGGTACGAGTCCTCAATTTGGAGCGCGATACGGAGTACTTCCACGCTTCCTCTCTCTCCCTCACCCCGGGGATGCACTGTATAGTTGACCACGGCGGACTGAGGCTGGGGGTGGTGAAGAGCCTCTTGGCCGCCGGTGAGGGGATCGGCGAGCAGCTCGAGCGAATCGTGCGGCTGGCTACGGCTGCCGACCTCGACGCCTACGAGCGCAATCGGACTGGCGCCGAGCGTGTTCTTTTCTCCACCCGGGAGGCGATCGCCCGCCACGAGCTTCCGATGCACCTTGTCGCCGCCGAGTACACGCTCGACCGCTCGCATTTGCGTATTTACTTCACCGCCCCGCATCGAGTCGACTTTCGTGTCCTGTTGCGGGAGTTAACTACTCTCTTCGGAGTGCGGATTGAACTGCGGCAGATGGGGGTGCGCGACGAGGCGCGGATCAAGGGTGGGATCGGGCGCTGTGGGAGGACCGTCTGTTGCCACACGTTCCTACGCGAGCCGAAACCGGTCCCCATGGAGTTGGCGTACGACCAAGAGCTGTTCGTCTCACCGGAGCGGATCACCGGAATCTGCGGCCGGCTGATGTGCTGTCTTTCCTATGAACACGAAGCCTACAAGCGTGAACTCAAAGGGATGCCGAAGCTGGGAACGTCGGTCTCCTACAACGACAAATGTGGAAAGGTCATCGCGCACAACATCTTCCGCCACACCGTAACTATCCTCACTAATGCCCAGGAGCGTATCGAGGCGAATGTCGCCTCGGTGAAGATCATTCCCTCTGGAAAGAAGAGCAAGCGATAATCCGTGCCCCTGCCTTCCTCAACCGACCAAGCTCGTGGGTAGAGAGCAAGGCCTCAATCTCGATTCCTTCCTCAGTGTATTCCTTGATGGTCCCCCTTCCTTGCTGGGTGAAGCGGTGCACAAGGTCGCTCGCCGCGTAGGGGACCAACAAGGACGCTTCGACCTCATCTTGGTTCAACACGGTGCGGATGCGGTGAAGCAGACCGTCGATGTGAGTGCCTTCTTTCGCCGAGATCCGAACCCCCGCAGACGAGAACTCCGCCCTTCCTCCATCATGATCGATCAGGTCAAACTTGTTCAGAACGTTGAGGATCGGTGGGCGAAAGGCATCGGTGGTGAAAACCTCCCGATTGAGGGCCTCAAGAACAGCTTCATAGTCCTCCTCGAGTGAGGAGCTATCAAGATCGACGATGTGGAGGATCAGGTCAGCGTCGCGTACTACCTCCAGCGTAGCGGCGAAAGCGGGGATCAAATCATGCGGGAGGGCGCGAATGAACCCAACCGTATCGATGAACAGTGCCCATCTCCCTGAGCCGAGTTCTCCTCGGCGGACCGTGGTAGAAAGGGTAGCGAACAGCTTGTCCTCGACAAGGGCATTTGACCCACACAGGCGGTTTAAGAGCGTCGACTTGCCGCTGTTGGTGTAACCGACGAGGACAACCTGCGGAAGAGAGCTCATATTCCGCCTCTTCCGCCGCAGTGCGCGCTCGGCCTTCGCCTTCACGAGGCGGCGCTCGATAGTGTGAATCCGCTGATTGATCTTCTTACGGTCGAGCTCGAGCTGCGTCTCCCCAGGGCCACGCGTCCCGATCCCTCCGCCGAGTCGGGTAAGGGCGCTCCCCCAGCCGCGTAAACGCGGGAGGAGGTAGCGAAGCTGGGCAAGTTCCACCTGCAGTTTTGCTTCTTTCGTTGCCGCTCGCTGCGCGAAGATGTCCATGATCAGCTGTGTGCGGTCGATCACCTTTCTACCAATCGCCTCCTCCAGGTTGCGCGCCTGTGCTGGCGAGAGCTCGCCATCGAAGATGATTACCTCAGCATCAAGTTCGCTCGCTACCGCCTTCACTTCTGTAACCTTCCCCTTCCCAATAAAGGTGGACGAGTCAGGACGCGGTCGCTTCTGGATTACATGCGCTAGGACCGGGACCCCTGCTGTATCAGCGAGTAACTCCACCTCGCGCAGGGAATCCATCGCTCCCTCACCGGGAGGTTGTAGGCCGACAAGTAAAGCTCGCTCGAAGCCATAGATGCGCGCCCGCTCACCGAGACGGTCCTCGATCAATGGCCGGCCTTTTCGATCACCGCTCTCGTTCAATCTGTGCCCCCAAGAGGCTTAGTTTTACCTCGATCTTTGCATAGCCACGGTCAATCTGCTCAAGCTGAGAAATTGTGGTGAAACCATCAGCAGCGAGCCCGGCGAGGACGAGGGCGGCTCCAGCGCGAATGTCTGGCGCGTCCACTTCCGCTCCCCACAGGGTGCTCACACCGGTGATGGTGGCCGTCCGATCTGTGAGTACAATGTGAGCTCCCATACGCTTGAGTGACGGGATATAGCCAAAGCGGTGCTCAAAGACCATTTCCTCAATTACACTTTTCCCCCTCGCCAAACTGAGCATGGCGACAAGCGGAGGCTGGAGGTCAGTTGGAAATCCCGGGTGGGGCGCGGTACTCACTCGCACTGGGTGCGGACGCTCGGTATTGGCAAGCACGATTGTATCGTTCCCCTCGAAACACATCATCCCGGCCTCCTTAAGGACGGCGAGCAACGGTCGCAGGTGCTTCGGGACCACACCTCTCACTTCCACTTCGCCGCCTGTGATTGCCGCCGCAAGGAGATAGGTTCCCGCCTCCAGCCGATCAGGGATAACCGTATGCTCGGCCCCGTGAATACTGTCTGTCCCCACGACTCTGATCGCAGTTGGCGTGACCTCGATTTGGGCGCCCATTTTACGTAGAAGGTCGATCAGATCAGCGACCTCAGGTTCCTTAGCCGGGTTCTCAATCCACGTCTCTCCCTTGGCCAGCGTGGCAGCCATGACCAGCTGTTCGGTTGCTCCCACTGACGGGTACGGAAGGTCGATCCGAGCACCACTGAGTTGCTCCGCACTGACGACGACAGAGTCAACACGCTCCTCGATCGTTGCCCCAAGCCGTTTAAGCCCCTGCACGTGAAGGTCGGTCGGGCGGGGTCCAATCGTGCATCCGCCGGGAAGCGGAACTACAGCGTGCCCGAGGCGGGCAAGAAGCGGACCGAGGACGAGGAACGAAGCGCGCATCTGTTTAACATAACGCGCCTCCGCCTCCGCTTTCAACGCTCCCCCGTGGGTAATCTCCACCCGGTCCCCTTCACGTGTTACCCTCTTTCCCAACGAGGTGATGGTGGCGAGAATCGTGCTCACATCGCGTAACTGCGGTATGCGATGAAGGATGACTGGCTCGTCGGTCAGGAGAGTAGCGACGCAAGCAGGCAGAGCGGCGTTCTTTGCCCCCTCTACGTTGATCGATCCGGTAAGCCGCCTTCCTCCCTTAATTGACAGGTACTCCATCGGCTAGGCTAAGGAAGATAACGGAGCGGATCAACCGGAAACTCGCGATTGCACACCTCAAAGTGCAGGTGGGGACCACTGGAGATTCCACTGTTCCCTGATTCGGCGATCGGTTGTCCCGCCTCCACAAACTGCCTCGCGTACACGAGGACCATCGAAAGGTGTCCATAGGCGGTATAGTAGCCCTCCGCGTGCTCGAGGATGACCAGGGTCCCGTACCCTTCCTCCTCCCCGACATAGGTCACCTTTCCCATCGCGGCGGCATAGACGGTCGTCCCAACCGGCACATCTATGTCGATCCCATTGTGATGATGATGGTACCCGAGGACAGGGTGGACCCGCCAGCCAAATTTTGAGACGACCTCGCCCGTAAGCGGCCAGATGAAGCGCGTTTCCTCCCCCTTGGAGAGGTAGATGACGTTCTCCCATGGGGAGGCAACCACCTGGGGAATCAAGATCTCCTCCCCCGCGTAGATCATCCCCGGATCGCTGATTCCATTGGCAGCTGTAATCTCCTCGATCGGGACAGCATAGGTGAGAGATATATCGGTCAGGGTCTGTCCCTCCTTGATGAGGTGGAGGATCCCTTCTTTAGGGACACGCAGGGTCTCACCTGGTCTGATTGCCTCCGGGGAGCGAATACGGTTGCTCGCCATGATCTGCTTGACGCTGACCCCCAGGAGGGAAGCGATCGAACTCAGTGTTTCCCCTTCTTCTACGACGTGCTCAAGGAGGACGAACTCTTCCTCTTGCCGGGGTTCTGCAAGGAGGGGCTCCTCTACAAAAGAAGGCTCCTCCATCGGCGGTTCTTCTAACGACGGTGCTTCCTGCGGCGGTGCTTCTACTATCGAAAGTGGGGATTCTGGAGGCTCTGGACCTCCCGAACGCAGCAAGATCGGTATAAGGATCACTCCCAGCAAGATGACAATCACCAGAAGGACGCGGTCTTTACGTATCGGTTTCTTATCAATCACTGCTCATCAACTCGAGGAACTGCTCGTTATCCTTCGTCGCCTCCATCTTGTTCTTGATCAACTCAAGAGCAGCCTGTGAATCGTTCCGTTCGGCCAACATCTTACGCAGGATCCACACACGGTTCAACACCTTTTCTTCTAGAAGGAGTTCCTCCTTACGAGTCCCGCTCTGCTCGATGTCGATCGCTGGAAAGATTCGCTTGTTAGAGAGGCTTCGATCAAGGATCAACTCCATATTGCCAGTCCCTTTGAATTCCTCAAATACAACCTGATCGAGCTTGCTTCCGGTATCGACGAGGGCGGTAGCGATAATCGTTAGACTCCCTCCCTCCTCGATGTTGCGAGCTGCCCCGAAGAATTCCTTTGGTTTGTACAAGGCAGTTGGGTCCATCCCGCCTGAGAGAAGCTTCCCTGATGGCGCGATCGAGAGGTTGTAGGCACGCGCCAGACGGGTGATCGAATCCATGAGAATCACCACATCATGCCCGACCTCTATCAGCCTCTTTGCCCGATTGGTGACAAGCTCAGCGATCCGCGTGTGATGCCGCGGTTCCTGATCGAAGGTTGCAGCGATCACCTCACCACTTGCGATCGATCGCCTAAAGTCGGTCACCTCCTCAGGCCGCTCGTCGACCAACAGGACGAAGAGCTTGATGTCAGGGTAATTGAGATTGATCCCTTTGGCGATATCCTTGAGAAGCGTCGTCTTCCCTGCCCTCGGTGGAGAGACAATCAGGCCCCGCTGTCCCTTACCGATCGGGCAAAACAGGTCGATAATCCGTGTGGCGATGTCCTCCGGGGAGTGCTCCAACCTCAGGTGCTCATCCGGGTGAAGCGGGGTGAGTTCCCGGAACTCCGGGCGATGGCGCATTTCCTCAGGATCACCGTAATTGATCTGTTCTATCTTGAGGAGGGCAAAGTAACGTTCATCGTTCTTTGGGGCCCGGATCAACCCACCCACCAAATCCCCGCCTCTTAGAGCAAAGCGCTTAATCTGCGAGGGGGAGACGTAGATGTCATTTCTCCCTGGCAGACAGTTACCATCGCGCAGGAACCCATACCCGTCGGGAAGGATCTCCAAGATTCCGTCGTTGAAACGCAGTTCGTTCGCTTTGGAGAGCTGCACCATGATCGCTCGCAGGAGCTCCTCTTTTCCAAACTGCGTTCCGTTTCTTATCTTCAGTTCTTGAGCGAGTTCCCGGAGTGACTCAATGCTTTTTCCCCTTAGTTGTGCCAGTTCCATAATTGTATCACCTCAAATATTGATTCCACGATAGATAATCAGGTAAGTTCCGAGCAGGTACGCAGTGAGGAGTAAAGCGGCGTCGACCCCCATCCCAAGGACACGACGACGGGAGCGGTAGACGATTGCGGTTGTCGCGATCACGGTTATCCCGATCCCCAGGCTCGCCAAGATTAACTGGTCCGTCACCCCGTCCTTTAAGCCAGCGAAGATCGCTCCGCGGCGGAAGGCGACGTCGGCGACAAAGACGGTCAGGATATTGAACATGTTCGACCCGAACAGGTTCCCGACGATCATGTCGTAGGCTTTGATCTTGAGAGCTCCGATCGAGGTAGAAAGCTCGGGGAGCGAGGTGGCGATCGCGACCAGGATCGCCCCCGTGAAGGAGGCCGAAAGAGCGGTATTCTCGGCGATCGCCTTGCTCGCGTGGATGAGAAATACCCCGGAGACGATGATCACCCCTCCAGAGAAACAGAATCCGACGATCGCCCGTCTGAGCCCCATCGTCTCCTTCGTTCCCTCCGCCGCTCCGCCGTCGCGCTTCTCTATGCGGTAGAGCAGGAAAACCCCGGCGACATAGGTGAACAGGATGATGAAACTGACCGGGTTCACCCCAAGGATCACTGCATTCGGGGCGACCGTGATCCCCAGCATGACGAGGACGGTTAGGAGAATGGCGATCCCGCCGCTGGCAGCGTGGTAGGGCTTGACTAGGCTCAGGAAAGGCCCCCGGCCGAGGAGGAAGATATCCATGACAACGATGATGGCGATGTTGAACAGGTTGCTTCCCAGTGCGTTCCCCAGAGCAATATTGGGGACACCGATCGTGGCCCCGGTGACGGTCGTCGTCAACTCCGGAATTGAGGTGATCGTCGCCAGGAAGAGGAGGCCGATCCAGCCTTGTCCGATTCTGCTTCGCGCTCCGATCGCCTCGCCGAATGAGGCGAGCTTAATCCCGGCGAGGACGATCGCCGTTGAGGTAAGAAGAAACGTGATCCAGTGCACCGTCATTCGGTTATTTGACTCCTCTAAAGAACTTGTTGTGTAAACCTTTCTTACAGCTTGTCTTTAAGATCAAGCCTTAATTTTAGTCGTTGTCCCGCGGAGGAGATGAGAGCAGGACGCAAGGACGCGATGAGAGTGGGACACGGAGAAGATGCGCATTCTTGTGTCTTCTCATCCTCTGTGGTGAAAGCTTTTGTCTCGTAAGGAAGATGGGCCTATACAACAACAGCCTCCAAAATTACTTACTTAAAGCACTTCGATCTTGCCGATACGGCGGGCGTGTCGCCCCCCGTCAAACGGAGTTGAAAACCATTTCTCCACGATCTTTTCTGCCATTCCCGTTCCGATCACCCTCGCTCCCAGGCAGAGGATGTTCGCGTCGTTGTGCCGCCGGCTCAACTCGGCCGAGTACGGCTCTGTGCAAGCCGCCGCGCGGATCCCCGCCATCTTCCCCGCGGCCATCGCCATACCGATTCCGGTCCCACAGATAAGGATTCCTCGTTCGGCCTCCCCTGCCGCGATCACACTGGAGACCCGCTTGGCAATATCCGGATAGTCGACTGGCTCCGGCAAATCGGTTCCAAGGTCGATGATCGTGTGGTCGGCAAGGACGCACTCAATGAGAGCACGCTTCAATGCCACGCCAGTGTGATCGCAACCGATGGCGACCTTCATCCTACACCTTCTTCACGAGCCACCTGATCATATCCCCGTACATCTTGAGCCGGTCACGCACCCCCCTGGTGAACCCCCGCTTCTCCTCCTTCAGGATATGGGTCACTCCGTCAAGCTTCACCCTCTCCTTGCGCCACCCCTCTTTCGCCGCCAGCTTAGAGAGGGCTATCTCGATACCGTAATCCATCTCTTCCACGTTTTCCTTCGCCCGTTCCCAAAGGGTCTTAGAGAGTATGCGCTGTCCAGAGGCGAACGGATTGATCTTCTGCGCAATATCGGTATTCATACGACCATTGGCGAAAACCCCTACCACCATATCTACTTCCCTTGGTCGGTAGGCGCTGATAAACCGCTCTATATGCTCCTCCTTAAGTCCAACCAGATCGGCATCAAGAAAGAGAAGGATGTCATTTCGTGCCCGAGCGACTCCTTCGTCGAGTGCAGCTGCCTTACCGCGGTTCTCTGGAAGGGAGATTACCTGCACCCCAAAACGACTGGCCACTTCAGCGGTGCCGTCGTCCGATCCGTCGTCGACCACGATTACCTCATCTACATGAGAACAGGATACGAGGGGACGGAGAACAGCGCCAATTCGACAGGCCTCGTTGTATGCTGGCACCACCACGGAAACATTCATCAGACCAGAATTAGAACAGCCCAATCAGAGATGTGAATCACTTTATCACCTACATTTTACCCTTTCAGCACGCGAAAGTCAATCTTTCCGTTCGAGGAAGGCAATCCCGAAGGGGATGAGATGACAAGACCAGTACTTATAGTTATCTCCTATGGTAATGGTGACTGAGTTCAAGAGTAGTCAAACCACGAGTGAAGATCCAGAAGGAGCTCCCTGAGACTGCTCATCTTCCTTCCCGTAACTGGAAGCGATGTGGTGAACATGTGACCATAGCTCTTGTGTAAGATACGATGATCGGTGATGATCACCACACCGCGATCGCTCCTCGTTCGAATCAGCCGGCCAGCCCCCTGGCGCAACTTAAGAATAGCCAGTGGAACGGAAAGCTCCAAGAATGGGTCCCTCCCCTCGTGTGCTAGACGCTCCCCCAAGGCAGAGAGCACGGGGTCGGTAGGGACGGGAAACGGAAGCCGCGTAATGACAAGCACTTCCAGGTCCTTCCCCGGAAGATCCACCCCCTCCCAGAAGCTGTCCGTGCCAAGGAGAATCGCACCCCCATCGCTGCCCCTGAACCGCTCAATTACTTTGCTGCGGGGGCCATCTATCCCCTGGGCAAAAACGGGCAGGTCCCTTCCGATACACGCATGGACGGCACGCAGGAGGAGGTAAGAGGTGAAGAGGACCAAGACTTTCCTCCTGGTCTCCCTCGCTACCCGACTTACAAGGGAGGCGATCGCCTTGGCATACACCTCGTTTGGACCGTCGACCGGAGGGAGAAACTCGGCGAGGTAAAGGCGCATCCGCTCATTAAGAGAGAAGGGGCCCTCGACCAAGGTGTAGGTCACCTCCGCCGGGGCGGCAGCAAGTCCCAGGGACTCACGCAGGTAGCTGAACCCCCCCCCGAGGGAGAGGGTCGCCGACGTCAGAACCAGCCCTTTAAGCTTTGGGTAGAGAGCCTCCTTAAGAGAGGTTGCTACCTCAAGCGGTGAGGAGTGGAGGGCCACTCCTTCATTTATCCGCTCGTACCAGTAAACGGTGTTCTCCTCTAAAGGGCCAAACAACGCGGCGAATAGAGCGGTGACCGCCTCGATCTCCGCGATCAAACCGTCGGCCTCGTGTCGCGCCTCCGGCTCATCAACCGCCTCGCCGATTGTTTCAATTGTCGATTGTAGCTCCTTGAGCGTCTGTAGGATCCGCTCGACCTCTGGGTGAAGATCCTCTAGAAAGGGGGTGGGACCCCGTCGCTCCTGAGCCAGGCAATCGGCAAGGCCGGAGAAGAGGCGTGCGTTAACCACGCGCAGGGCTCCGGCCAACTCCCGCACGCGCGCGATCTGCTCACCGGTGAGGGAACGGGGGAGACGGGCAATCCACCCACCCATCTGCCGTCTAGCTGGGTGCTCAATCTCCGCGAGCAGACTATCAAGTGTGCGCTGCGTCAGCGTTGAGGTGAACGCTTGCCGTGTTGCCCCTTCCAGGGCATGTGCCTCATCCACAACCAAGTACTGATAGTCTCCGAGGATTCCTTGGTCAGCTTTGAGGTCGGCAAGGAGCAGAGAGTGGTTCACTACCACTAGATTTGCCCCCTTGGCGCGACGGCGAGCAGCGATAGAGAAACAGTCGTCGAAGAATGGGCAGATCGTCCCCAGGCAATGTCGAGGGTCGTCACGCAACCGGGGCCACAGCGCGCGCCCCTGCGGATCGGCAAGAAAAACGCTGTTTTCTTCGATGTCACCTGTCTTTGTTTTGAATAGCCAGGTAACTAGCGGTGCGAGCACGGGGAGCAAGTCCCGCTCGAGCCCTTGCGTGATCTCCCCCAGGATGAGCCGCCATCGCCGCAGGCATATGTAGTTCTCGCGTCCCTTAAGCAAAGCAATCTTAAGCTTTGGGGAAAGGCGAGAGATGAGGAACGGAAGGTCATTAGTATAGAGCTGCTCCTGCAGTTGCTTGGTACGAGTGGAGACAACAAGGTGGGCGGTATCGTGGGATCGCAAGTAAAGGAGGGCCGGAACGAGGTAGGCGAACGTCTTCCCGATCCCTGGCCCGGCCTCGACGACGAGGGTCCCGCCCTTCTCGAAGGTTTGAGAGACAAGTTTGGCCATTTCCTTTTGGCCAATGCGATCCTCAAACGCGATGAGTCCCTTGCCAATCATCTCGCCACTTAGCACTTCCTCCACGGAAGTGCTCGGTCCCACCTTCAACTCTTTTGGGACCTCCTCTCGCTGTGCAGAGGGCTTGTTCCTCTCCACTAAAGGAACCATACGCGCCAATAATTTCCCATTGGGAGCAGGGAGGAGTTGGCTTAAAAGTGAGACGAGGTCACGCTTGAAGGTCAACGCCTCCGCGATGAGAAAGGCAAAAAGAGTGCCGGTTGCCTCCCTCTCCGCCTCCAGTGGGATCTTGTAGTGAGCGCAGAGGCTCTTCAAGGTGTGATCAGGAAAAGTAGGAAGGAGGACGCGGGAAATAAGCCGCAGGTCAATTACACGCGCGTTATCTTCCTCCACAGTATAGGAAACGCGTGGGAGTTCTTCGCCCAGCTCGGCCCGCGCCTCCGGGCGGGACTCTCCGTTAACGAACAGAAGGGTCCCGTGAGAATCAAGCGCGAGGAATTTAGAGAGCCCTAGCTCTCCCCATGGAAGGTCCATCCGACCTACAGAAGATGACGAAGCAGATCGATCCGCTTGACTACACCGACCAGCCTCCCATCCTTGTCGATCACGGGAAGGCTTTTCAAATCCTTGCGGATGATCAGGTCTGCCGCCTGAAGATCGTCATCGTCCTCTTCCACACAGATGACGTCGTGCTGCATGTATTTCTCAATCGGATCATCAGCGATCTGAGCGAGCTTCTTAACGAGCTGATTCATGTCGGGAATAAACGAGGTGCTGTGGAGCATTTCAAAGTAACCGGGAAGAGCAGCCTTGATGAGGTCCTTCTCGGAGATGAACCCAATGAGCTTCCCCTCCTCATCGACAATCGGCATGTTGGACATCTCCGCGTTGTCCAGGGTGAAGATCAGCCCCCTCACCGGAGCGTTCTTCTCCATTGATGTCAGGTCCTTGGTCATGATCTGGTGAACCTTCATGGGATCTCCTCTTTATATCCGCTCTAGGGAGATGTGTGCCATCTCCTCCTCGATCTTCTCCATGTTCTGACAAATCTTCTTATCGCTCTCTGCGCTTAGGATACCGGCAGCCATGCCAAAGCGCAGCGCTTCCTCGAGGTCCTCCCCCTTGTCCATCATGTAGAGAATCCCCCCGAGGAGGACGTCGTCCGCACCGACCAGGTTCTTGAACTGCGTCGTTTTCACCCGCGCTTTGATCTCCCAGATTGTATCCCGAGTGATGACGATGTCCCCGGTCACCTCGTGAGAGACAACGAGGATCCTAACGCCGGTCTCGATGATCCTCCTCCCGGCGGCGATGATCTTGCTCCGGGTGGTGAGAGGGGCCCCCTCTATGGAGAGGTGCTCCCGCGTGTCCGGCTTGACGAGGTAGGGGACAGCGCGGAGGGCGTGGGTGAGCGCGTTTCCGCGGGCGCTCACCACCACCTTAGCCCCGGCCTCTGTCGCCATCTCGGCGAGTACGCGGTAGAGATCGGCATCGACCTTTGGGGGAAGACTTCCGGCAAGAACGACCCAGGTGGCGCGTTTGAGCATCCGCTTGTAGCGTCGCAGGAAGTAGGAGATCTCCTCCTGCGAGACCGGGCTCCCTTCCTCATCGATTAGGATGGGGCTGTGCGCACGCTCGCGCTCGAGCACGGTCACGTTGGTCCGCGTCTCCCCGTTCACCCAGACAAAGTTGGTCGTCACCCCCTCCTCGCGTAGGTCACGGACTACCACGTGGCCTGTGTGCCCCCCAACGAACCCCATTGCCACGTTCTCTACTCCCATGCGGGCGAGGAAGATTGAAATGTTGATCCCCTTTCCGCCCGCGGAGGTGTCACTCCTAATGGCACGGGTCAGGAACTCCTCACGGACGACCCGCCCCATCTTCAACCGATCGACCCAATACATCTTGTCGATAGCCGGGTTCGGTGTAACTGTGATGATCATAGGACCCCCTTCACCACGGCGGGAATAAGAGCTCTCCCCGCGAGTGCGGAAGTGGAGGCCGCCTCAATACAGACGGAGACAAACGCTCCCAACCCTGCCTCTCCGCTTATGACCACCGTGCGGTGATCGCCTCCCCTTCCGAAGAACGCTCCTTCCCGGGTTCTTCCCTCCACGAGGACCTCCACTGTCTCCCCGATCCGTCGGCGGTTCTCTGCAAGAGCAATACGCCGCTGGTGGCTGAGGACCTCTTGCAGACGTTCGTCCTTGACCTCCTTGGGGATATCGTCAGGAAATGAAGCGCTGCGGGTACCTGGCCGCGGGGAGTACTTCGCCACGAAGATTGAGCCGAAACGAGCCTCCTCGATCAGCTCAACGGTATCGCGGAAATCCACTTTGCTCTCCCTGGGGTAGCCAACGATCAGGTCGGTGGTGATATTGATCCCCTTCACAGCTTTCCGCGCGCCTTTAATGATGGATAGGAACTCCTCCCGTGTGTAGCCCCGGTTCATCTCGCGGAGGACCCGGTCGCTCCCGGACTGGCAGGCGAGGTGAATGTGGTTGCAGATATTCTCATGGCGAGCGATCGTCTCGATCACCCGTGGCGTCATGTCCCGAGGATGAGAACTCGTGAAGCGGATGCGTGGGATCCCAATCTGCGCCACCCGGGTGAGAAGCTCAGCAAAGTCGCCGTAGCCCGGGAGGTCCCTCCCGTACGAGTCGACGTTCTGCCCCAGGAGAAGGACCTCCCTATACCCGGCCTCCATCAACCTCTCCACTTCAGCTAAAACCTTAGCTGGTGGTCGGCTGCGCAGGGGCCCCCGGGCGTAGGGAACGATGCAGTAGGAACAGAAGTTAGAGCAACCTTCAGTGATGGTGACCATTGCCGTGACTGAACTTCGACGCTTATAGGGAATCTCTTGCGTTCCATAGGGATCGGGGAGGTGAACAACACCACCCTTGCCCTTATCTGCCTTGTGAATGAGTGAAGGAAGGGCGGCCAGGTCGGTAGTAGAAAAGAGGAAGTCGATCACAGGAAACCGTTTCAACAGGGCCTCCCCACGCACTTGCGCCATGCACCCACCGACCCCGAACAGCACGTTCTTCTTAACTTTCAATGCTTCTATCGCCCCGAGGCGACCGTAGACCTTCTCCTCGGCCTTCTGTCGGACAGTACAGGTGTTGAACAGGACTATATCAGCGTCAAAGAGTGAGTCGGCGATTTCAAACCCAGCACCCTCAAGGATACCGGCGATTCCCTCCGACTGATGGAGGTTCATCTGGCAACCCCAGGTCTCGATGTACAGGCGCTTTTTCATGATCGGTCCACTTCAATATAACTGATAGGGGATAGTCGGTCAAACACCGATCAGGGCTGAATTCGAGGAACGCAGTCATCGCGGTGGCCGCCAGTGTGCCTATTCCAGTATCATCTTAGCAAGATGATTATCCGCCGGTGCGATCGATATGTGCTTCGGGAAATGAGCGGACCATTCCTCATCTCCCTATTTGGCCTACTTCTCTTCATCCTCTTGAACTTGATCCTCTCCCTTTCTGATCTAATGGTTGACCGAGGAGTAGGGATTACCACGCTCGTGAGACTCCTGTTGCTAAAGATGCCCAGTCTGCTTGTCCTTGCTCTCCCCGTAAGCGGGCTCTTTGCCACCTTCCTCGGCTTGGGGAGGTTGGTACACGACCGGGAGGTAATGGCCTTAGAAGCAGCAGGGATCTCGCTTCGTCGCATTCTTCTGCCCTTACTTGCAGCGGCATTCCTCCTTGGAGGTCTTGACTTTGCTCTCTACAACTGGGCCGTCCCTTTCTCGGAGCACGCCTATCAGCGGGAACTACGGGGAATCATCTTCCGCCAGGGGGTACCGCATATCCAGGCAAACACCTTCTTCAAAGGACCGGAAGGGCAGTTCTTCTATGTGCGTCGCTATGATGCACAGGATGGTACCCTTCGCGGAATCCTCGTTTACGACATCGAGGGAAAGGTGTTTCCCCAAGCAGAGGCAGCGGTGACGATCCTCACTGCCGAGACGGGGCGTTGGGAGCAAAGAGCGTGGGATCTTAACGAAGGTAGGGTGTACAGCTACAATCAAAAAGGAGAGCTGATCTATACTGGCACATTTGAGCAGCTCCACGTGACGGTCGACCGGAGTGAGGCGGACTTCCTTCTTCGATCGCGCACACCAGCAGAGATGGGAATTGGGGAGCTTCGCAGCCGGATCACCCTATTGCAAACAAGCGGCCTTCCTGCTGCCGATCTCATCGTCGAGTGTCACCTCAAAGCAGCAATTCCGTTGGCAACGCTGGTCTTCGTCTTGTTCGGTGGCTCGACTAGCCTGATCTTCGGGTGGCGGAGCCGGGCCGCAGGAGTGGTGATTAGCCTCCTGCTTGTCGGTCTCTTCCAGGGTGTTCTTCTGTGGACACAGACCTTGGGAAGACGGGGGATGATCCCTCCTTCACTTGCTGCCTGGATACCTAATATCCTGTTCGGCCTTATCGGAATCTTCCTTTTCCTCCGGCTCGACCGGCTGCGCTACCGCGACCTGTGGACTCGGATTCGCCACACCTTCCCGTTTTTAGGAATTCTTCTTTTGGTAAGCCTCCTCGCGTGGGGAGATGAGATCCCAGTCGAGATCGACTGTGAAGAGCTTTTCATCTCAGCCGACCGCACGCATGTGCACGCTCAGGGAGCGGTACGCCTCTCCTATGGGGAGACTCTACTCTCGGCCGATCAGGTGACCCTGGATGAGGAGGAGGAAGATTCCTGGAAGCTGCGTGCCTCGGGGGAGGTGCACCTCGCCATAGGAGAAGATTTAACCCTTTCTGGGGATGATCTCTCAACCCTTCTTGTACTCGAGGATGGATCGCTCATCACTCGCGAGGCAACGGTGATCTGCTTTCGCGGTAAGAGCACCTTTTTAAACTCCCAGGGAGAGGAGCAACTCCTCCTCTACCAAGGGAAGGAGGGACGTATCGAGTTCGATTCCAATGGAGAGGTCACTTCGATCGAAGTACGCGAGGGACAGCTGACGACTTGTGACTGTTACGGAAAGGCCCTCCGAGATCAGCCCTACTCGATCGAGACGGGAAGGCTTCTCCTCTACCCGGATCGGCTGCTCGTTGCTTTTAATCTCACCGTTTTGTCCTTCGGATATCCCGTCTTTTGGCTTCCTGTCTACGTTCAGCCGCTTGATGAGACGCTTGATAGCCCGCTTTTCCCCGCGATCGGGAAAAGCGGGCTTCGTGGCTGGTTTCTCAAGTGGAACTT
>JAUWYG010000054.1 GCA_030615945.1 Candidatus Bipolaricaulota bacterium
ATCCTGAAATATCATCTGGAGACTACGCCGCATCCTCTTCAGTTCTTTCCCTCTGATCTTTGCGAGGTCTTTATTCGCGTACCTCACTTCGCCGGCAGTCGGTTCGATCAGACGAGCGATCACCCTGCCTGTGGTGGTCTTCCCCGAGCCGGATTCACCGACGAGGCCGAGCGTCGAACCCTTAGGGATAGTGAAATCGATCCCGTCTACCGCTTTGATCTTTCGGCGGTCGAACATCTGGGCGAACCAGTCACCTCCGGCGGGGAAGTACTTTGTCAACCCTCTCACTTCTAATAAGGTATCGTCATTCATCGATCTCATCGATCTTCAAGCAAGCAATTTTTCGTCCGGATTCGATCTCTTCAAGGGAAGGGGCCACCTGCCAGCATCGCTCGTCAGCGTATCGGCAGCGGGGGCTAAAGTTACACCCCTCGGGTAGACTGATCAGATCCGGGACCTCTCCAGGGATAGACGGAAGTCGTTCCTGTCCCTCCTCGTTCAGGTGTGGTATCGAGTGCAACAGACCGCGCGTGTACGGGTGTAACGGGTTCTCATACAGTGCATACACGCCCGCCTCTTCGACGATGCGGCCGGCGTACATGATGGTGACCCGATTGCATGAGTTGGCCACCACAGCAAGATCGTGCGTGATGAGGACGGTTCCCATTCCAAATCTTTCCTTGAGCTGATCGACCAGCTCAAAGATCTGGGCTTCGATCGTTACATCCAGGGCGGTCGTCGGCTCGTCCAGGATCAGCACCGCCGGGTTGCAGGAGATGGCCATGGCGATCAGAGCCCGTTGGCGCATCCCACCACTGAACTCGTGGGGGTAGTTTCCCGTTCGTTTCTCTGGTTCCGGAATCCCGACCTGTGTCAGCAACTCGACCACGCGACTCTTCCGCCGCCTGCGGGTGAGTTTGGTGTGGAAGCGAATCACGCGGTCGACTTGCTCCCCGATGGTAAGTGTAGGGTTCAACGAGCTGAGCGAGTCCTGAAAAACCATGGCGATATCCTTCCCGCGAATCTGCCTCATCTTTTTTTCAGAGTTTGTAAGCAGATCCTCTCCGCGGAAGAGGATTCTCCCGCTTTCAATCCGACCGGGGTTCTCGATTAACCGCATCACCGAAAGGGCGGTTACCGTCTTTCCCGACCCGGACTCTCCTACAATTCCCAGTGTCTCCCCTTTCGCGAGGTGAAGGGAATTGCCGTCCACCGCCTTGACGACCCCGTCCTCTGTGTAGAAGCGGGTGACCAAATGCTCGATCTCCAGGAGCGGCATGTTCATCGCTGCACCCTCCTCGCCTGGCGTGGGTCGAGCGAATCGCGAAGGCCATCTCCCAGCAGGTTGAACCCCAAGATGACCAGGGAGATAAAGACCCCGGGAACGATCGCGTACCACCAGGCTCGCAGGAACAAGAAATCCCGCGCTTCATTAAGCATGAGCCCCAAACTAGGACGCGGGGGCTGCAGCCCCATGCCCAGGAAGCTGAGTGACGAACTGGTGAGTACGGTTGTCGCCATCATCAACGATGCCTGCACGATGATCGGAGGGATAGTGTTGACGAGCACCTCTTTGGTCAGTATCCGTCCTCCGGAGGCCCCGGCTACCTTGGCGGCATCGACGTAGTCCTCGGTCATCTCTTGCAAGACCACCCCCCGCATGACACGGGCGAACCGCGGCGAGTAGGTGATAGCGATGACAACCATGATCTTTACCATATTGCTTAAGACAAACGGCCCGATGCGCGTCTTGCCGATGCCAAACGCTCCTAGAAGGGCGATAGCGAGCACCAGCGTGGGGAACGACAGCATGACGTCCACCGCGCGCATGATCAACTCATCAACCCATGTCCCCTTCTTGTAGCCTGCCACCGCTCCCATCCACACACCCAAGACGAGGGCCACGGCGATAGAACCGACCGCCACTTGCAACAGGGTCCTCGTTCCGTAGATCGCGCGGGAGAGGATATCACGACCGAACTTGTCGGATCCAAGGAGGAACAGGTACCCTTCCGCGCTCCTTGACAGCGGCGGAAGCGGGTTGTGCTCCCCCCGCGGCGCATTGAACTGTTCCACCGGGTTATAGGGGGCCAGTAAGGGCGCGAAGATAGCGATAATCAGGTATAGAAGTACGATGATCCCCCCGACCAGCGACAGCTTGTTCTTCTTGAAGTTATGCCAGAACTCCTCCAACAGGCCGCGATGTGCCCGTATCCCCAGTTTAGCCTCTTCTGAGGGGTTCTTGTTCATAGCTGCCACTTATTACTCTGCCCCGCCGTAGCGGATGCGTGGGTCGAGGTACGAGTAGAGGAGATCGACGATCAAGTTCGTCAAGATTCTGACCACAACGATGGTGAGAACGATCCCCTGGATGACCGGATAATCGCGCCGGAAGACTCCAGTGATGATCAGGTTGCCCACCCCGGGAAGCCGAAACACGGTCTCTGTCACGATGGAACCACCTAAGAGGTAGCCGATCGAGTTTCCCATGACGGTAACAACAGGGATCAGCGCGTTCTTGACGACATCCTTTCGCACGATACTCTGCTGGCCGATTCCCATGGCCCGTGCTGTGCGCACGTAGTCTTGCCCCATGACATCGAGCATCGCCGAGCGCATCATCCGCATGACGATAGCGGAGTAGGCAGTCCCCAGGGTGATCGCTGGCAGAAGCATCCGGATGAGGTTTCCTCCGATGCTTTTGCTCAAGGGGACGAATCCGCCGGCTCCCCACGGCTGCAGAAGATAGACACCAAAGATGAGGATCAGCACGATACCAAGGAAAAAATTGGGGATAGAGACCCCCAAAAGAGCGATGATCCTTGCGATATGGTCGGTTATCTTGTTCTGGCGCAGGGCGGAGAGAATACCGGTGGGGATCGCGATCAGGAGCGCTACAACCATCGCTAGGAAGGCCACTTCCAAGGTCACGGACAAACGCTGGGCGATAAGGTCCATTACAGAGGAACCCCGCTGAATGGTGACCGAGATGCCGAAATCGCCGTGCAGCGCCTTGCTGGCCCAGCGCAGGTACTGCTGGTACACCGGAAGATCAAGGCCCAATTGATGGCGCAGCTTCTTCACCAACACTGGGTCCTGCATCGGACCCAACATCACCCGCACCGGCCCGCCCGGAGCGAGGTGGATGAGCATAAAGATGACGATGCTGGCGACAAAGAGGGTAGGAACGGCCAGAAACAGCCGTTTGAGGATATAGACTCCCACCTTCCTCCCTTCTTAAAGAGGAAAAGTATGAATGAAGGGCGGGGAGAGGGCCCCCCGCCCTGTTAATAACTCGACTGTCAGCCGCTGAACTCCGTGACGTACTTCAGGTTGATGTCACCCTGCGAGTTTAGCCCATCGCCGAATCCCTTGACCGTATCACGCCAGGCGTGAAGGTTATCAAGGATCATCAGGTCGATCCGGATCACGTTTTCGACCAACATTTCCTCCATCTTCCACACCAGCTCTTTCCGTTTCTGTTCATCCGGCTCCACGATCGCTTCGTCGTACAGAGCGCAGTATTCCGCGTGCCCGGGCACGGTCTCGTGGTAGTGCTCGGGGAGATCCGGAGCAGCGTGGTGCCAGTGGGTGTGGTTGTGGTTATTACGGTAGTAGCCGGAGAAGAGCCAGGAGATCGCCAGGAAGTTGCTGTACCCCCAGTCCTCCATTCCGCTCTCCCAGTCGAAGGTCTCATACAGCGTGTCGAAGAAGGCCGACTTATCGATCGGTATGACCTCCACATCGACCCCGTAGAGCCTCAACTGCTCCTGAATAACGGTCGATACGTCGACGAACCACTGAACGTTCGTGGCGATCATGCGGAAGCTGAGTCCACCATCAGGATAGCCTGCCTTAGTCAGGTATTCCTGAGCCAGCTCTGGATCGTGCAGGGTTATCCCCTTCAGGTTGGGAGAGGTCCACTCACTATCCGGATACCATGGACCGTACTGATTGGTGCCCATCCCGTAGAAGAGTTCCTCCGCGATCTCATCTCGATCGATAGCGTGGAACATAAACTTGCGCAGGTTGTAGGCCTTCTCGATCGCCTCTTCATCTCCGATCTGATCGGCAGTGATCCCGAACGGCGGGGCGCCCAGGTTGAGGGTGACGTACTGTGTCTGGATTCCCGGGATCCGCTTGGTCACGATCCCCGGCATCCGACTGAGAGACTCAAAATCCCGGAAGGCAACCTTGTCCACGATGTGAAGCGAGCCAGCGATCAGCGCCGCCTGCATCGCGGCCGGATCCCCAACGATCTCGAAGACAACCGTATCGATTCCCTCGGCAGGAACGCCCGCTGCCCAGTAGTCGTCGAACCTCTCCAGGGTGATGTGGGAACCACTGACCCAGTCCACGAACTTGAACGGGCCGGTCCCGATCGGGTTACGGCTAAGATCAGTCCCTGCGAATCCGGCTACACCCTTCTCCTCGGAGCGCTTTCCGTGCGCCCACTGCGGCACGATCCCGTCTAGCACCCGCGACCACTGCTGCAGTACGCCTGTGTACGGATCGCTGAAATTCACCTCAAGGGTGTAGTCATCGATGATGTTGACCGACTCGATCGGACCGAGCAGCCCCTTGTTGGGGGCAAGGTTGTCCGGATCGAGCTGCCAGTCAATATTGTACTTCACATCCGCAGCAGTGAAATCCGTCCCGTCGTGGAACTTAACCCCTTCCCTGAGGGAGAGAACTATCGTCTGGGCGTTGTCCTTCAACTCCCAGCTCTCGCACAGGGTGTACTCCGTCGTCGGTTCGTTATCCGTGCCCAGCGCGATGAGCGGGTCATACACGTTCTTGATGATGTAGCCCGACCCTGTGTCGGTACGGATTGCGGGATCAAGGTCCCACGGCTCCGTCGCGATACCGATACGCAGTTCCCCGGCGAACGCCAGGCTGGAAATCAGAAGGATTCCCATGCCAAGCGCCACCAACCAATGTCCTTTCTTCATAGTGCAACACCTCCTTATACCCCTAGTATAGCACTGTTGTCCTGGATCTGGCAAACATCCAGATCAGATCGAAGTTTCCTTATAGATTACAGCCGCGCATCTCTGTGGAGATTGCAGGTCTTAGGCTCGAGGAATTCTGGAAGCTCAGCCGATGTGATCGACTTCCACGAACACTCACGGCCGTTTTCGCCACTGTACCAGGCTGGCGCCTCCCACAACCAGGAGCATGGCAGCGATCTGCACCGGGAGGAGCCGCTCGCCCAAGGTCCCCCAGGCGATGATCGCCGTACCCAGCGGAGCGAGGTTTAACATCACGTTCGCCTCTACGGCTGTAAGATGCTGTAACGAGTGGTTAAACAGGAGGTAGGCGATCAGGGTGTTCACCATCGCGAGTCCCAGGATGACCCCCCAGGCGAAGAGGGGCATGTGAGGGATTCCCTCCACTACACCGGCGAGGATGAGGAGGATGCCGCCGCCGATCCCCAGTGGGAGCGCCGTCAGGGTCACATTCTCCACCTGGCGATCACGGGCGACCTCACGTACCAGCACCGGAAACGCGGAAAAACTGAGGATGGCGATGGCGAGGAGACCAAGTGGAAGCGGGTCTCCCAACTCTAGCCCAGGGGAGAGGAAGAGGACACTCCCACCGATCGTGATCGCGAGCCCCAGCAGTTGAACGGAACGCGGCTGTTCCTTGAGCCGCACTATCCCGAGCAGCAGAACCGGAATCGGGACCAAGCACAGGGCGAGCGAGCCTGTAGTGGCTGAGAGCGTTTTAAGGGCAAGAAATAGGGCACCGTTTCCGATCGTGTACTGGGCAAAACCCATGAGGGTAAACTGCGACCACTGCGCTTTGGTGAGAGAGGGTGATCTTTCCCGTTGCTTCAAGAGCCACGGGAGGAGGAACAGGAAAGCAAGGAAGTAGCGCAAACCAGCCACGGTGAACGGGCCGGTGTAGGTGAGCGCCACCTTCACCCCAACAAACGAGGAGGACCAAATGAGGGCCGTGAGGAGCGCCTCCGAAACTGCAAGCAGTCGACCCGGATGAGACGGAGCAAGCCCTTCAGTGTGTTTCCTCATGGGAAGACGATGATATCCGAAGGGGCGCTGTTGTTTTTTCACGCGTGGAGTTCACAAAACGTCCATATGTCCTCCACGCAAGCTCCACACACAGGGCGTAGACTTGTGATAGAGCAAAAAAGTACCTCCTTACAAGGAAGATCCGAGACAAGAAGCCGGAAGAGGCCCCGAAAAGGGGCCTCTTCTTCCTTGATCTTGCTTGCGGGGAGAGCCTAGGGTATCATCACACACCAGAGACTCGCAGGTTAGTGATTCCCACAGTGCGAAATTTTTTTGTAAATTACTTGTTATTCTGGGTACACCGTGCCAAGCACCTTGCCGATGCTCACGGCTTGGATCTGCGGGTCTTCCTCTTTCTCTCTTTGTTGGGGACCTGATTCAGGGGCTCTACTTCCTTCCCTGGTTCAAAGGGAAGAGCGTTGACCTCGGCCTCCTCGTCTCTCTCAGGTTCGTCGGACTTGTTGGACCGTTCTACATCCTGCTTAAGGGAAAGAAGATCGCGGCGGTGCTCAATCTCTCCCTTGTCGCAACCTGATCCTTCAACACCGCCTGGCACGTTTGTCACTTCGTCTACCTTTAGTACCCTCTTGCAGTGATGAAGCCCTGTCTTCCTTTCCAATCCCTAGATGTAGTAATGCGCCCCGATCCCGCCTGAGAGGAACGAAAAGTTAAGCGGGTCGAACAGGTCCCAGGTGAGGCCGTACTCAAACGTGCCCACCAGCCGATCGAGCCAGATCCCCTCAACCTCGATCACGCCCATTCCGGAGAGGATCGCCCCTTCCATACTGGAGTGGATCATCGGCTGTTTCATACCCTCTGGGAGAGCTGTTTCTTCCTCTTCGAAGGCGAATGTGATCGCAGCGCCACCGGAGAAGTAGTAGTTGACGTTCTCATCCTGCCGGACCGGGTAAAGGAGCTTTCCTGAGAGCGTCAGTTCGAGCCGCCGCACTTCGTAGGATTTCGATTCCTCCGGGGATTTTACATAACGAGACGTCGGATTAGGAAAGATGTTAAGTTCGAACCCGATCCCATCAGCGTTGAAGAAGCGGACGCTGAACCCGGTGAACGGATAGTTGATCTGGATTCCGATTCCCCATCCCTTGTCTGGGAGGCCCGCTTGACCGATCAGAGCGAACAATGAAACGAGCCCGAATATCAGCAGAAAAGATCTCTTGATCACGATTTCCTCCTTTGTGCACTTTGTGTGGACATCACTTTACCGTGCCGCTCCTTGTGGTGTCAAATGGTTGATTAGCTAAAGAGCGCCGTTATAATGTTGTTTGCTAATGGGGGTGTAGCTCTAACTGGGAGAGCGCCTGCTTTGCACGCAGGAGGGTGGCGGTTCGAATCCGCTCGCCTCCATACGAACTGAGGGATAACGCTGTCCCTATCTTCGTTCCTTTCCTATCTGCGAAATCTACCGAGGTTCATGAATGGAAAACTGGTTAGAAGACACAGCGGCTCAGATTCCTGACTCCGGCTAGGACTACCTGCCATCATCACACATGGCATCTGTATTCAGTGTTCGCATCTGAGCGAGCTGGTCGATTATACTAGCTCTGAAAGCGAATCCAAGGTCGGGCATCCCAATCAGCAGAGCCCTCTCGCTGGCGCTTCTCGAGGATAGGAGCGGCGTATGGTGGAAGTCACCGAGATCCGAAACCTTGCCATTCGGCACGTGGGCTACGCAGTGGAAAGCGTGTCCATCGATTCCGGAGATCTGACGCAGTTGATCAGATCTAGCTTCGATGGGATTACTCTGCAGATCAATACGCTCAGGCCTGATGAGGGCGTTGTTGCACTCCCGGACCTCTACACTTCGGTGTTCACGGACGTTTTCGAAGCTGCTGTGGCTCTTCATGGTTCGGGCGATCCCTGTTTGGCCGCCTACCTCTCCACTTACCTTTTCGACAGCATGACACCTTTGTGGAGAGATCTTGTCACTCGCGGACAGCATCTGTTAGCGATCCACCTCTGGATTGCAGTCCTGGATTTGGCCCACGAATGGGAGCAGCAGTCGGGGGAGCTAGTTCACAAAGGCTCTCCCTATGCGTTTCTTGCCTATACATACCTCATGACTGGCGACTTCGACTCCGCATTCAGCTACATCTACAACGCGATTGAGGAAGATAGGCGGTTAGGTGTTGTATGTCCCAGCATCGACTATCCGGCTCAGGCGCCTGTGTATCGCACAGCCATGCTCAGCGATAGCCGAGAGAACATCATGTATCGGAACGTCTCTGTGATCAGATCGGCCATCGAAACGGAGATCAACGACTACAGGAGAACGTTTGGCAGCTCCTTTTCCATGCAGGATTTCGATGCGCGTTTCTTGCAGAACCCAGACCTTGAGGTAATTGGGTTCTTCTTCGTCTTCACATTCTGGAGCATCGTTGAGCACCGGAAGAGGGTCAGCGCCTCCATGATGGGGAATGATTTCTCTAGGCTGAAGAATGCTCGTTGGCTCTTTGCGCTCTGTCTCGTCATTGATCGGCTACTTCACGAGCATCCAAGCTACACGGACAGGTACATCAGTGGACAGATCGCCAAGTTTGTTGAGAAACAACGGCTGATCTGCCGTGCCGATTTCGAAGCCCTCAAAGGCAGCACGAACGTCGCAACAGCTAGTCCCGACAGCCTGTTGCCGGCCATCCTGTCGGTATCGTTGACTCTCAATGGGAGAGCCGTTCGAAGAGAAGTCCAGTACCTTCTGGCAGCATGGAACCTTCGGAACTTCGCGGCTCATAACATCCAGACTCAGCGGGTGATAGGAGAGGACTTTGACCGGATCGTGAGTGTATTGCTCCATGACATCCTCCTCATCCTTGAAGATTATCCTCCGTAGCGGCAAGCACTTGACTTCTCAATGTTGGAGGTGGGTCACGAGTTCTCCAATCATTCACCTAGGCTCTCCGCTTCAACTTCTGTAACAGTGTAGAGAAGACATCTTCCGGGGAAGTTCTATCTACAGTCACCTCGGCTCCCTCCAGTTTGCCATTCACCAGAGAGTCGCCAGTCGCTAGAATGGCCTTCTAGAGGGAATTTCAACCCCAGGAGCATGTCAGCACGAAAGTTCTATCTACAGGCACGTCGGCTCCACCGGGACTCTGCGCGGTTCTATTTCTGCCATGTGGTACTCCTCCTTCAAGCCGAACGTGCGCATCAGCCGCACCGCATGTGCGACGTAAATGCCCTCAATGCAGAGTCAATCCCAAACGTGCAATCCACATCGCCTACCAGCCGCAAAGCGATGTCGGCGGCATGCGCTTGTTCTGCAGACCTACTAGTGGGAC
>JAUWYG010000136.1 GCA_030615945.1 Candidatus Bipolaricaulota bacterium
ATGCGGCAAGCGCTTGCAGCGGCAAGGCAAGCAACAGAGGATAAAAAGCAGCAGCGCGAGGTATTAGACAAGGTTGCGTCACTCATCCCCACTCTGCCGCTTGACGCTACCCCGGTCGATTTCGGACGCCAGATCCATAGAATAGCAAAAGAACTCACCGCTTCCCGCGACCCTTACCGTAAGCAGAAGAAGGAGTACAATGATCGTGCGCTCGCACTATATCCCCAACTGAAAACGCAGATCGAGGAATCATCCGATCCCCTCCTCACTTCGCTCAAAGTCGCCGCGGCAGGGAACATCATCGACTTCGGCGCACATCAGACCTTCGATCTCGACCATTCGTTAACGGAGAGTATCACCGATGATTTCACTCCCTCCGATTATCCGCTGTTTCAAGAATGGTTACAGGAAACCAAGGAAATCCTCTATATCGGCGACAATGCGGGGGAGATCGTCTTTGACAGGATCGTCGTTGAGCAGTTGAACAGACTGGGAAAGAAGGTCACTTTCGTCGTGCGGGGAGAGCCAATTATCAATGATGTAACGATCGAAGATGCTTCCTATGTGGGAATGGATAAGATTGCAAAAGTTATCACCAGCGGGTCTGACGCACCAGGAACGAGCCTCCGTTACTGCACAGCGGAGTTCATCGACACCTTTAACCATTCAAAGTTAATCCTCGCCAAAGGGCAGGGGAACTTCGAGGGATTGTCCGATGAGGACGCGCCGCTATTCTTTCTCCTTAAGGTGAAGTGTCCGGTGGTCGCACGCGAGCTCAACACTACGCCAGGGAAGATCGTCCTTCGTGCAGGTGAATAGATGAGCAAAGAAAACGTGAAGAAAATCCTGAGCGAGATCCCTTCAGATGTCGCGCTTGTCGCCGCAGCGAAGACGCGGAACCCACAGGAGATCCTACGAGCGATCGAGGCCGGAGTCACGATCATCGGGGAGAATTACGTTAAAGAAGCGCAAAGCGCATTCGCCGTCATTGGCAACCGCTGTCGGTGGCACTTTATCGGCCACCTGCAGCGAAACAAAGTCAAGGTTGCTGTTGAGATCTTCGATCTGATCGAGACCGTGGATTCACTCTCTCTGGCAGTTGAGATCGACAAGCGTTGCTCCCGAATCGGGAAGGTTATGCCGGTGTTGATCGAGATAAACAGCGGCCGCGAGCCGCAGAAGGCGGGCGTCTTCCCTGAAGAGGCGGAAGGGCTGATCAAAGAGATTACCCCCCTAAAACATATGCGGATCATGGGATTGATGACGATGGGCCCAAGGTTCGGTGACCCCGAGAAGGCACGGCCCTACTTCGTGGAGACGAGACGTCTGTTCGACGAGATAAAATCCCTCCAGCTTTCCCGTATCGAGATGAAGGTTCTCTCTATGGGGATGTCAAACACCTATAAAATAGCGATCGAAGAAGGGGCAACCAGCGTGCGCGTGGGTACAAAGCTATTCGGAGAGAGGGACTACGCATGAATCAGCAGGAACAGATAAAAAAGCAGATGGAGAAGACCGCGCAAGGGATTAAGCAGGCGATGGGCCAGATCAAGAATCGAGTGGTCGTATTCAGCGGCAAGGGCGGCGTGGGGAAGACAACGGTGGCGGTGAACCTCGCCTATGCGTTGGCGAACAATGGAGCGCGAGTAGGCCTGCTCGACGCTGATATCACCGGACCGAACGTCCCGCAGATGGTGGGGATCACCGAGACGGCACAGGTCGAAGCGGGGAGGATAATCCCCCACGTGGTACAAGGGATCAAGGTGATCTCTTTAGCCTCGATCGTACCAGCCGGGACCCCGGTCATCTGGCGCGGACCGCTGCGCTCCAAGGCGATCGATCAATTCCTTGGGGAGGCGAGTTGGGGAGAGCTTGACTTCCTTATCGTAGATCTTCCACCAGGGACGGGAGATGAGGTACTAACCATTACCCAACGTACTTCCCCACAGATGGCAATCATCGTCACCACCCCGCAGGAGGTCGCCCTGATCGACGCCCGTCGAGCCACGAATCTGGCAAAGAAGATGGAAATCGAGAGGATCGGGATCGTAGAGAACATGTCCGGCCTCATCTGCCCACACTGCGGAGGGGTGATCGACCTCTTCGGCGCGGGTGGCGGCGAGCGGGAAGCAAAGAAGCTTTCTCTGCTCTTTCTCGGAAAGATCCCAATCGATCCCAGTGTGCGGGTGGAGGCGGACGCGGGGCGGCCGATCGTCCTTGCAAACCCTAAAGCTACGATCTCACAGGCATTTTTCGCCATCGCCGCGCAGATCGAACGCACCCTCAAAGACGCCCCCAAGGAGGAGTGATGAAGGTCGGGATCATGGCCGACAGTCACGATAACATGCCGATGATCGCCCGTGCGGTCGAACTGTTCAACGAGGAGAAAGTGGAACTGGTACTCCACTCAGGCGACTTCATCTCCCCGATCACCGCCAATGAGTTTAAAAAACTTACCGCCCCGCTCATTGGGGTATTTGGAAATAACGACGGAGACAGACTTTATCTCACCGAACGCTTTCGCGATATTGGGGAACTTTATCCGGACTTCCATGAGTTCGAGATCGACAGCGACCGCTTCGTGATCATGCACGAGCCAAAATTTATCGACGCCCTGATCAAAAGCCGACATTACGACCTCGTGGTCTATGGGCATACCCATAACATCGACATCCGGGAAGGGAAGCCTTTGATCATCAACCCCGGAGAGTGCGGCGGCTGGCTCACCGGTCGGGCGACCGTAGTGATCCTGGATACTGAGACCATGCAACCCCGTCTCATCGATCTCTAAAGGAGAAACGAGATGAATATCGTCTATGGGCCGGTGCCATCGCGGCGCCTGGGCATGTCCCTTGGAATCGATCCGATCCCTAAGCTCACTTGTACCTTCGACTGCGTCTACTGCCAGCTCGGCAAAAAGTGCCATAAGGTACGGGGTAAAGAGGAGGTAAAAGAGCCGTTTTCCACCCCAGCTGAGATTACCGCCGGGGTGGAGGCAGCCCTTGCGGAGCATTCCCACGTTGACTACATCACCTTTTCCGGCTCTGGTGAACCAACCTTGAACCCGCACCTGGCCAAAGCGGTCAAGGAAGTACGCAAGGTCAGTCGATTACCCGTCGCCCTCATCACCAACTCTTCGCTATTAACGAGGTCGGAGGTTCTCGCCGCGGCGGCGCTCTTTGACCTTGTCCTTCCTTCGCTCGACGCCGGAGAGCGTGAGACATTTCTGAGGGTTAATCGCCCTGCGCCAGGATTTGAGAT
>JAUWYG010000071.1 GCA_030615945.1 Candidatus Bipolaricaulota bacterium
TGTGATCTCCATTACGCTTGTTGATCGTCCAGTGAAGCTCCCCATGGCAAATCGGACAGGACAAGAGTGGTATAAGGTCTTCTTTCACCCTTTCTCCTTAACAAAAGCACGAAATGGTTGCTTCCGTAGTCAGCGCTTCTCTTCGTACTTTGATGCCTCGATCTGCCTGCGCAGCCGGTCGTCCCGGGACTCCCGTGCAGGAACTGATTCCCTGAGCTCATCGGGTTTCCGAACCGACGCGGTCGGCTTCACGAGGCCGAGTCTCCGCGCAATGAACTTGAAGTTCACTGTGATCCCGAGCGGCCAAGCAACAAGGAGGCGCTCTTTATCACTCCAGAACGGTAGTTCCATCTTTCCTCCACTCTGATCTTAAGATCCCCATGATCAGGGTATCGTAGTAGCGGCCGTCGCGAAAGTGCGCCTCGCGCTTTGTTCCCTCATGCGTGTTCGCCGGCTCCTCGGCGATCTGCGAAACCCCGCCGAAGATGAACAGTTTGATACTCTTTACGGGGGTCCCGTGGGCCCGAGCCACCAAGCTGTGCGCCAGCTCATGTGCGAGGACCGAGGCGATGAAGATGAGCAGGCTGGTGACCAGGGCCACGCCCCAGTAGTGGCCAGAGGGGAAGCAGCCCACTGCCAGAGACCAGGCGATCAAGATGAAGATGATGAACCAGGAATAATCTACCTGGATCTCGATGCCGAATATCCGACCTACCGAGAACGAACTCCTCATGGGCAATTTCACCTCTCTTTAATCAATAACCTCGTCGCTATGAGGGACTGGAATTAGAAAAAAAAGATACACCTTCTTCATGATGAATCTCCCGCTTTCTCCCTCTCGGCCACTTGCATTTCAATGAGCCTTTTTACCTCCTGTGCGCGGCCCTTGTCCATCACCAGCAGGATGTCATCGGTATCTACAATGACAAGATCCGATAGCCCAAGGGTAGCCACCAATCGGTCCTTGACGTCCGCGTGCTTGGAGAGGATGATGCTGTTTGCCGTATCGATCCCGATGTGATGGGCCTGAATGACGTTTCCTTCTCCGTCTGTCTCGAGAATCTCATTCAGCACGGTCCAGCCGCCGACGTCACTCCAGCCGATCTCTCCGGTGGGGAGCACCAAGACGCAATCGCTCTTCTCCATCACTCCGTAGTCGATCGAAATTATGTCTTGCTGACGATAGATCCGCGCAAGTACTTCTTCATAGTCAGGCGCTCCGACTCGTTCCTCGATCGTCATTAAACCAGCGTGCAGGCTTGGCATCTGCACTTTCATCTCACGGAGGATCGTATCGACCCGCCAGATGAACATCCCGCTATTCCAGAAATAGCCTCCTTCGTCTAAGAACCGCTTTGCCGTTTCTTTATCGGGCTTCTCGATGAACCGCTCCACCTCCAGCACCTCGGACTCCACGACGAAACCACTCTTTGGCCACGGGGTAGTAGCGTGGATGTACCCGTACCCGGCGGCCGGGTGATCCGGCGTGATCCCCAGGGTCACCAGGTGTGTTCCCTCCGCGGCGATCGTTGCCGCCTTCTCAAGAAGCTTCAGGAAGCGATCTTTATCTTTAACCACGTGGTCTGCCGGAAGGACGATCATCACTCCTTCAGGGTCTATCCGCGAAAGCCTCAACGCTGCTAGGCCCACACAGGGTGCCGTCCCCCCTTCCATCGGCTCAACGATGATGTTATCCGGTGGCAAAGCGGAGAGTTGTTCGAGCACAACCTCTACGTGCTCCTTCCCTGCCACCACATAGGTCTTCTCAGGGGGTATCAGCAGGGCAACTCGCTCTACCGTTTCCTGAAGCAGCGTCCGCTCTCCGTGCAACTTCAGGAACTGCTTCGGCCTCTCCTTCGTGCTTAAGGGCCACAGCCGCTTGCCCTGTCCACCGGCCATGATCACCGCAAAGCGCATCGTCATCCTCCTGCCAGTCTCGAGTGCCCGCCGACCCTCAAAAGGACACGGTTAAATCGGTGAATGCTTCTCATGGAGGATCTTATGGACGCGATGGAGCGCCATCAGCCAGGAGAGGGTCGATTCTGCCCCCTGATTTTGGTTGACCCCGGCTGAATGCAAACCGTCCCTGCACCCCCCGGTTTGGAGGTCGACGAGGGCTTGGTGGACGTCGTTTTGTCCGAAGAACCAGTCGAAGCATAATTCAATTGATTTAAACCATTCCTTTTCCTGTGTCACGAGATAGGCCTCATAGCAGGCGTCAATGAGCGCCGCGACTTCAATCGGTTGCTGGTCAAATCGGGCCCTCTCCTCTCCCCTCTTTAACCAGCCGTTGTTGCCGATGAGCGAGAGGTTTCCCTCTTGCGCATCGGTTTGGATCTCAAGGAGCCAGTTAAGAGATCGCGACCCTTGGTGGCACATGTCATCTTCGGTGAGGTAGTGCCCGGCGGCAATGAGCGCCTGCGGCAACCGGGCGTTGTCATAGGTGACGATATCCTCGCCCCATGGCCAGTCGGCCGATCTATTATCGATAAAGGACTTCAAAAGACGCTGGGCTAAGATGATGCAGATGCGTTGGGCCTCACGGTCACCACTAAAGCGCTCCAGGTAGGCCAGAGAGCCGAGGATGGAGTGAGCCCAGGCCCGCGGCGAGGTGAAAGATTCGCAGACCGGCAATGCCTGCTGGAACATCTGGGTGGTGAGCCCCAGGATCGAGTCAAAAGGAGAGCGAGCCACCGCAGTTCCCAGGGCCCACAGCGTCCTTGCATGGCTATCCTCCGATCCTACCTCCTCAATAAAGTGCCGGTCATAGGCCATGAAGTTTTGCACGCGGCCGCTCTCCTTGTCCAAGGCATAATTGAGAAAAGAGAGGTAGCGCTGCAATAGCGGCAAGATGCCCTCGTCTTTGAATAGTTCCCAGTTCATGATGGCCACCACCACGGCGCGGGCGTTGTCATCGGTAGTGTAGCCATGCCGACGATCCGGCGTGGTGAAGATCGCATGTTGCAGGATGCCGGTATCATCGGTCAACAGCCGCAGGTGGTCCAGCTTGATCTCCGGTAGGGAGGGTCGCTTCGCGGTCCGCTCCCTTATGCGCAGGCCGATAGCTGGCTCCCGACATTCCTGTAGCGCACGTCTGAAGGCCTCGATGTAGGCTCCGGCCACCTCGCGCCACACCATCTGCCGCCCGAACTGATAGGCGCGCTTACGCAGGGCATCCCGCTCCGTCTCATTATCGAGGAGCTCACGCAGTTGGCGCGCTAAGGCATCTGGATCCCGGAACGGTACCAGATGCCCCCTCCCTTCGGCTAGCAGCTCTTGCGCATACCAGTAAGGCGTGGAGACGATCGCCTTGCCGCAGGCCACGGCATAGGCCAACGTCCCCGAGGTGATCTGCTCCTTCGCCAGATAAGGAGTTAGGTAGATATCCGCCGCGACCAGAAATCGGATCAGTTGTTCCAGGCTGACAAAGCGGTTATAGAAGACGACGTGCTCCTCCAGTCCCTTGCGCTTGACCAGCCTCTCCAGGGAGAGGCGATACTCCTCACCGAAGCGCCGTTTCACCTCGGGATGGGTCGCGCCGAGCACGATAAAGAGCAGGTCGGGAAACTCCTCCGCCAGGGAGGCTATCGCCTCGATCGCTACTTCAATGCCCTTATTGGGATTGAGCAGGCCAAAGGAAAGGATCACCCGCCGCCCCTCGGCTTGGAATTGGTCCTTTGTATAGGCAGGATCGAGAAAGGACACATCCGGGGCGCCATGGTGGATCAGGAGGATCTTCTCCGCTGGGACGTCATAGACATCCACTAACAGCTCTATCGCCTTTTGCGCCATCACCACTACGAGCGTGGAACGCGAACAGACGGCCTTCAACGTTTCCAGTTGTCCTTTGGTGGGCTCCTGGAGGACGGTATGCAGTGTGGTCACTACAGGTCTTGTTAGATTGCCGAGCAGGTCAAGAATGTAGGCCCCATCGTCCCCTCCGAAGATGCCAAACTCGTGCTGCAAGCAGATGACCTCGATTTCAGAGAGGTTGAGGAAATCGGCTGCCTCCCGGTAATCCATTTGCTGCTGAGCCTGAATCTCAAACGGGACCTCAGGGTCATAGTTGTAACTCTTTTGGCCGTTGCTCAGGGCGACCACACGTACGGTCTCAGTTGTGCCGATGGCTCCCCCTTGAAGCTGAGCGATCCCCTTGGCCAGAGCGTGGGTGAACGTCCCGATACCACATTGGCGCGGGGGGTAGGTCCCGACGAAGGCTACCTGGATCGGTTTTAGCACCGCCTCTTGTTTAGCTATGATGCCTCCCTTCCTCCCCCCAAAATCTCCTCATAGACTTGCAGATACTCCTCGACCATCCGGTCCTGGGTGAAGCGCTCCTCCACCCAGGCTCGACATCTTTTCCGATCGATGTCGTCGATCCTCTGCAAGCTTTCTATGGCCTCTTCCAAACTATCGACCAAGAAGCCCGTCTCCCCATCGCGGATCACCTCAGGCATCGCCCCGCGGCGGATCGCGATGACCGGCGTGCCGCAGGCCATCGCCTCCACCACCGCCAAGCCGAAGGGCTCATCGAAGTTGATCAGGTGCAAAAATGCCTTGGCATTCCCCATCAACGACGCCCGCTCGCGTTTATCAATGGTCCCCATGTACTTAACACTCATCCCATCAACATAGGGCTTAACCCTCTCCTCAAAATACCGGCGGTCATGCAGCAGACCGGCGATGATAAGCGGCATTTCCGCTTTTTTAGCGACCTGGATTGCCTCATAAGTCCCCTTATCTGGATGGATCCTTCCCAGGAATAGCAGGTAATCGCCACCCTTTTCATTAAATGGGAAATCCTCAAGTGAGATCCCATGGTAGGCGGTTGCGATATAGTTCAGGCCAGGATGGCGACTCGCGTTGGAGATCGAGACATAGTATACCCGGTGGTTGTATTTGCGATAGACGGGCAGGATCTGGGGTGCGGAGAAGCCGTGGATGGTGGTGAGGACCGGCGTCGAAACTAGACGAGAGTAGGTGAGGGGAAGGAAGTCAAAATGGTTATGGATTAGGTCGAACTCCCCCGCGTGTTCGAAGACCTCCGAGATATGGAGGCATTCCCAGACCTTGGGATCGAGCTCTGGGTCCTCCGAGTAGGGACGAGGGCAAATCCAGTGAAGCTTCCCGGCAGTCTGGGAGTCACCGGTGGCAAAGAGCGTCACATCGACACCTCGATGAACGAGCCCCTCGGTTAAGGTGCCGGCCACCTGCTCATAGGCGCCATAATGGCGCGGCGGGACCCGCCAGGAGATCGGCGCGAGCATGGCGATCCTCAGTTTAGCCATGAGGTTCTCCCGCCGTTGGGGAGGGGCAAGAGAGGAGGAAGCTTAAGACCTGGTCCATATCGGCTGTGGCCAACCCAACAGTTGTATCCGTGATCCCATAATAGAGACGGAGCTCCCCCGTCTTCTCCTCGAAGATCGCCCCGCTGGGGAAGGTGACCCCCGGCACATCGCCGAGTTGCTCATACGACTTTCTCGGCCCCAGGACCCATTCATCGCTTCTTCTTTGCACCTTCCAGGGTTCCTCCAGATCCAGCAGCGCGAGGCCGACCCGGTAGATGCTCCCCGAGGCGGTTACGCGAACCCCATGATAGATGATCAACCAGCCTTCGGGGGTCTCAATCGGTTGCGTGCCCAGGCCTACGCGATGGCAGTCCCACCACCCTGGTCTTGTGGGGATCAGCACCCGATGGTCTCCCCAATGCCTCAGGTCGGGGGAGAAGGAGATCCAAATATCGCCTTCTCCGCGGATGATCGGGCGATGGATTAGGGCGTAGCGTCCGTTGAACCGCCGCGGAAAGAGGGAGGCATCCTTGTCCTCAGGTGGCACAATGGGCCCTATCCGAGTAAATTTTTTGAAGTCCTGCGTCAGCGCCAGGGAGACGAGCGGCCCGCTGCTGGAAAAGGAGACGTAGGTGATCGCGTATTCTCCTCGCTCATCCAGCCAAACGATCCGCGGGTCCTCCAGGCCCCATCTCTCCTCATGGGCATTCCTGTCTGGCTCCAAGGCTGGATGCGGCTCCCACCGCCAATCCGTCTTGCCATCCTTGCTCCTGGCGATGGTGAGGTGGGAGAAGCCACGCATATCTTCGACACGCACCAAGAGGAGCGTCTCACCATCTACCTCTGTGGCGCCGGGGTTGAAGACCGCGTTCACCGGGTAGGACCACTGCTCTGGGGAGAGGATGGGGTTCTTCTCATACCGCCGGAAAAGGGAATGATGCCGCTTGAAATCAGTTTTCTTTTCCACTTGCTTCCTCCTCATTCAACTGGTTGAACCCATAACCCACGATCGACTATGCCTCCTTGGGAGTATACTCGTTCCCCCATTTCTCCTTCTCAGAGTGGAGGTCGCCGTGACCACCAGGTCGTTCACCCAGATAAGGCAACGGTCGATATCATTCTCCTCCAGCGGCCGCAGATACGATCGTTCGCCGATCAAGAACGGCCTGTTTATATCCTCACCATATAGCAAAAAGGCCCCGCTTGCGAGAAGCGGGGCCCTCATCACTCTCCTACATAAAGACCGGATAGATCGGGAACAGGGATGCGAACACAAGGGAGATCACCGACATCAGCTTGATGAGAATATCCAGTGAAGGTCCAACCGTGTCCTTCAACGGATCCCCAACGGTGTCCCCGGTTACCCCGGCATCATGCGCCTCGGAACCTTTACCGCCGAAGTGCCCCTCTTCGATGTACTTCTTGGCGTTATCCATCGCCCCACCGGAATTGCCGCAGAAGATGGCGAGCTGAATCGCCGAGAGGAGCGCTCCGATCAGGAAGCCCCCCAGGGCGTAGCGCCCGAAGATCAGCCCGAAGGCGATCGGGGTGACGACGGCGATCATCGCCGGGAGGAACATCTTGTGGAGCCCCCCAGAGGCGGTGATGCTGATGCAGCGGTTGTAGTCAGCCATCTCTTCGCCAGTCATGATCTTCGGGTTCTCCTTGAACTGACGACGGATCTCCTCAACGAGGACACCGGCCGTGCGGCTGACCCCACGGATGAGGAGGGCGGAGAAGACATAGGGGACCATCGCCCCAAGCATCAACCCGGCAATGACGAATGC
>JAUWYG010000019.1 GCA_030615945.1 Candidatus Bipolaricaulota bacterium
GTCGACCTCCTCGTCCCTTACGGCTACATCGAAGCCCGAATCGGGACCTTCCACTCGTTCTGCGATCGCCTCTTGCGTGAGAACGCCGTCCTCCTCGGACTCGCACCCGATTACCGCATCCTCACCGAGGCCGAGCAGGTAATCTTCTTAAAGGAACACCTCTTCGAATTACCGCTCGATCGCTTCCGGCCGCTGGGAAATCCGGTTAAGCACCTGCATGCGATCCTCACTCTTCTTAGCCGGGCCAAGGATGAGGACATCACCCCACAGGAGTATCTCACCTACACTGAAGGCCTCGCCACCCGATTGGCCGAAGAACCAGGTGACACAGAGGAGGAACGCCTTCTCAAGGAGGAACTGGCAGAGCAAGTTGAACTCTGTAAGACTTACGAGGCCTACCAACAGCAGTTGGCCGAGCACGGGTTTGTCGACTTCGGCGACCTGATCACCCTGGCGCTCAAGCTCCTGCGCGAGCACCCACTCGTCCTTAAGCGCTACCAAGAACAGTTTCATTACATCTTAGTCGACGAGTTTCAGGACACCAATTACGCCCAGTTCGAGCTCTTAAAACTTCTCGCCGGGCACCGAAACCTCACGGTGTGTGGCGACGACGACCAATCGATCTACAAGTTTCGCGGCGCGGCAATCAGCAACATCCTCAACTTTGAACAAGAGTACCCGGATGCCAAGCGTATCGTCCTTGTGGAGAACTACCGCTCCACACAAGAAATACTTGATGCCTCCTACAGGTTGATCCAGTCCAATAACCCCGACCGGTTGGAAGAGCGTGCAGGGGTCATAAAGCGGCTGCACGCGGTGAACGGGGAAGGGACACCGATCCGTCAACACCACTTCGAGACCCTAGGCGAGGAGTGTGACTTCGTGGCCGAGGAGATCACAAGGCGGGTCAAAGAAGAAGGACGAGCATACCGCGACTTTGCCATCCTCGTTCGCAGCAATGCCCAAGCAGACTCATTCTTACACTCCCTGAACCTACTTCACCTTCCGTGGCATTTCTCCGGAAGCCGTGGCCTCTACGACCGCGAGGAGATAAAGACCGCAATTTCATTCCTCCGTGTTCTTACCGACCCGCGCGATAACCTCTCCTTCCACTACCTGGCAAGTTCACCGCAATATCAGGTCAATGGAGAGGATCTTGCGCTGGCCACAAGCTTCGCCAAGCGCCGTAACAAGAGCCTATTCGAGGTGTTCCGTATCGCGAAAAAGAGTGCCGACTTCCTCTCCCTCTCAGCGGAAGGGAGAAGCGCGATGACGAAGCTCCTCGATGATGTCACTGCCATGCTTCCACTTTCGACGAAGGAACGGACCGGAGAGGTCCTCTACGAGTATCTGACCAGTCGAACTGGAACCATTGAGAAGCTTTCCAACTCCGATAAGGCCGTTGATGCGCTACGGGCACAGAATCTGGCCAAGCTGTTTTCGATCATCGAGCGCTTCTCGCAGGTTTGCAGATACGACCGCGTCCCCTGGTTCATCGACTACCTCGATGCGTTAATCGAGGCCGGGGATAACCCCCCGATGGGGGAGGCCGACTGGGACGAGGATGCGGTAAATGTTCTAACTGTTCACCAGGCAAAGGGATTGGAATTTCCCATCGTCTTCCTCGTTGGCCTGGTCGCGGGACGGTTCCCCTCTGTACACCGCCGTGATCCGATTCCGCTGCCAGATGAGCTAGTAAAGGACCTCCTTACCACCTCCGACTTTCACCTCCAGGAGGAGCGCCGCTTATTTTATGTGGGGATGACCCGCGCCAAGGAAGACCTCTACCTTACAAGCGCTCAGGACTACGGGGGCAAGCGACCGCGCAAGCCCAGCCTGTTCGTTTCGGAGGCGCTCGATCTTCCGCCCGCTCAGATCAAGGTCCTCAAAGGGTCACCACTGGCGACGATCACCCGCCACGGGAAGGCGAAGCCCTCACCTGCCACGCCGATCGAGGAAGAGCTGGTTCTCCTGCCACGGGGAAAGGCCGTTCTCGAACTTAGCCACCAGAAGATCGATGACTATCTCACCTGTCCGATGAAGTACCGCTACATCCATGTGCTCAAGGTCCCCATCCGTCAGCACCATGCCGTGATTTACGGGTACGCCATCCACCAAGCGATCAAGCTCTACAACATGAATCGCATCGGAGGGAGAAAGACTGAAGTTACGGATTTAAAGGAGATCTTCCGCAAGACCTGGCATACTGAAGGGTTCCTCACGCGGCACCACGAGGAGCTGCGCTTCCAAGAGGGATTAAAGGCGCTGGAGTACTTCCACGCTCACGCGAGTGAAGATGGGGTAATTCCCACCTATGTCGAGCGGCACTTCTCCTTCAACGAGAGTGGCATAAGGATCGTTGGTATCTTCGACCGGATCGATATGATCGACGGTGACGGAGTGATCATCGACTACAAGACCTCCACGGTGACCGATGAAAAACAGGCTATCAAACGGACTAAAGAGAGCCGCCAGCTAGCGATCTACGCACTCGCCTACGAGCGTCTGTTTGGGAACATCCCGGTGCGCCTTGAGCTACGCTTCCTAACGCCGCAGGTCATCATCGGACTCTACGAGCCGAGCGAAAAGACGATTCAAAAAGCGCTTTCGGACATCGAGTCTGCCGCAACCGGGATCCGCGCGAACCGGTTCCCTGCTGATCCTACCTACCTTGCCTGTACCTACTGTCCCTACCGTTCGATCTGTCCAGCGAAGCGTTCGGATTGAAGCGAGCAGACCTTATCCCTGCCTGGGGTTCGAGTCCTTTCAGGTGTATCGGCCGACCACGAAATGGCACCGTCCGAGTGTAGCTTTGATCAGTTGCGATCTCACGTTTCAAGCGTCTGCCACAGCGGGGACGGCGACCTGCGGTCTCGATCGCTCCCACCAGCTCGGCAATCCCGGCCTTGTCGTCGGCGCCGAGGATTGTTTCACCTTTGGAGCGAATGATCCCGTTCTCGAGCACCGGCTCGATGTCCTGCCCCGGCTTCACGGTATCCCCGTGCACGCCAAAGAGCACCGGTTCCTCCACGGTCGAGCCCTTGGCCGGGATTTTCGCCACGAGATTCCCGTAGCCGTCGGTGGTGCACGTCGCGTCGAAACTGCTACTGAAAAGGTCATTCATGTACGCGATAAACTGTGCTTCTTGTCCCGATTCACTGCTGATGCGAACCATGTCGCAGAACGTATCGACTAGCCTGCTCATCGTCCCCTTCTTTCGAACGTGTGGTGGATGTTGTCCTAGCCTTTGCCCAGTTTCTCTGCCAGTCGGACAAGCTGTGGCTCGATGAACGTTCCCGTGTCCAGGACTTGTTCGTCGTCCAACCAAACGGATGAATTCATGCATATCCCGTCGCAGTGTGACGGCGCTGGGAATCCATCCGGTGGGACGGTCGCTGCCGGAACGCTCCCGATGCCCCACTCCGTGGATCCCCACACGCGTTCGTCCTCCACGATGTCGCCGGTGAGTTTTGCACCGGGGTTAACTCCGTAGGAGAGGTGGGCAAGACGCTTCATCTGCGGGTGGTCAAAGCCGTTCATCCAGACCTCGAACTCCCGTGCCTGGGCCCCGCCTTCGACCTTGACGATGGTACCCGCTTCAATCGTAAGGCGTATCGGTTCTTCCAGCTTGCCGCAGGGTGGAACGAGCGATCCGTCGAAGACGATGGTCCCCTCGATCGAGTCAAAATCCGGCGTGGAGCTGATCTGTCCCGCCAGCATCTCCGAACCCGGCTTGTTGGCGTATCCCATTCGACACCGGATGGGAATGCTTTGGATATGATCGTATTGCAGATCCCCTCCCGCCGGTGTGGTGATGCGCACGTGCTTGGTCTCCGACAGCATCTTGGAGAAGGTCTCCTGAAACTCCTGGAGGGTGGCAAAATCGATGCGGCCAATGCAGCGGGTCATCATGTCGGGATTCATGCCCACAAGACACAAATAGCGCAGCTTCTTGTTCTGTTTCATCGCCACGTTATACGGGGTCGAGTAAAGCAGCCACTGGTTGTTGTACTCCACCCACGCGTCTGCGCCCATCAATGCACCGGTGAGCGCTTCCACTGGCAGCATTGGGTCTGCCGCTTCGCCAACGCCAAGTGGTGAGGCGGTCCAGATCACCATCGGTTTTGCTCCGATCGCGAACGCCGCCCGGGCCGTAGCATCGACGACGTGCGAGTCACTCTCGGTGTCCGCGGTGATGACGAACGTCTCACCAGGTTTCAGCGCGAACAGATTACGCGCCACGATATCCGCTGCCCTACCGAGTTCGTATTCGTATCGTGTCACAATGCCTCCTTTATCCTTTGCCCAGCTTTACGGCGAGCTCTTTCAGCTCGGGGTCAACAACCTCTCCCTTCTCCGTGAACGGTCTGCCGTCCAGTGTGACCGTGCTGTTGAGCGATTGTCCGTCCGTATGGGACGGTGCGGGTATCCCGTCGGGCGGGATCAAGTGGGCACCGACCTGACCGATTCCCCATTCGGTGCATCCCCAAACCCGCTCGTCCTCCACGATGTCACCGGTCAGCTTCGCACCCGGATGGAAGCCGAACGACGAGTGCGCCAGTCGCAGCATCTGCGGATGATTGAGGCCTTTGAGATACGTCTCCAGTTGCCTCGCCTGCGTACCGCCTTCGATCTTGGCGATCTTGCCGGCCTCGATTGTACAGCGGATCGGTTCCTCCAACTTGCCGCACGGGGGCACGACCGACCCGTCGAACACCAACGTCCCGTTGACCGACTCAAGGTCCGGCGCCCAGGCGATGAACCCGGCCATCATGTAAGTTCCCGGCCTGTCCGCGTAGCCATCCCGGATCAGGGCGCCTCGGCCTTTGATGTTGTTGAATTCCAGATCAGTACCGCCCGGTGAGCTCATGTGAATCTTCTCCGCCGAACGGATCTTCTCGGTCGCTTTCTCCAAGAACGTCTTGAGTGTCGGATGGTCGACACGGCCGATGCAGCGGACCATCATGTCGGGATTCATTCCCACCAGGTTGAGATAACGAAGCTTCTTGTTCTCCTTCATTGCGATCTCGTGTGGGGTCGAATACAGCAGCCATTGGTTGTTGAACTCGACCCAGGCGTCCGCTCCTTTTAGCGCGCCGACCAGCGAATCCACAGGGAGCATCGGATCGGCCAGCTTGCCTACGCCGAGTGGCGAGGCAAGCCAGATTACCATTGGTTTTGCTCCGAGACTGAAAGCTGCCCTTGCGGTGGCGTTCACCACGCGGGGATCACTCTCCGTGTCTGCAGTAATGACAAAGGTCTCGCCGGGCTTGAGCTTGAAAAGTTCCTTGGTGAGAATGTCCGCCGCTTTGCCTAATTCGTACTCGTAGAGAAGCATGTTAGAAGAGCCTCCTTGTGTAATGTATCGTAGTCTGTTGCCCTGATTCTACACATTAAGTTCGCTAACCGGTTTCCCCCACTCCCTAAAGACAGATACTCTTGCGAACTCCGACCAGCGGGGATAGCGATTCCGCGATCCTAAGATGAGGAAACGCTTGGTTTCTTAAGACCACGTTGTCCCTCCGTGAATGCAGTCGATGCCTACTGCCTTAGTTTTAGGGGCACTGTGTAGCGACCTCCTCTGGGGTTTGCTGGGAGCTAGAGAAACACTGATGACACTTGACATAGTGATCGTTGTCAATCTCGATAAGGCGCGGCTCTTTGCTCTTGCATATCGATGTCTTCTCCTGGCATCGGGAGATGAATCTACAGCCTGGGGGCACATCTAAAGGGGAGGGGATTTCGCCGTTCAAGGTTATCTCCTCTGGGATTATGTCCTGCTCCTCATCGGATATGATTGGTATCGCAGAAAGCAGGGCTTTGGTATACGGATGAAGCGGCTGTTTGAAAAGCTCGGCGGTGGGAGCTGCCTCCATGATCTGGCCCAAGTACATCACGACCGTCCTGTCGGAAATGTTTCTGACCACGCCGAGATCATGACTGATATAGATGTAGGTCAGCTTGAATTGCCCGCGTAGTTGCTCCAGGAGTGCTAGTAACTTCGCTTGGACCGACACATCCAGAGCCGAAGTCGGCTCATCCAAAACGATAAGCAGTGGATTCAAGGCCAGGGCTCTAGCAACTCCGACTCGCTGCTTTTGCCCTCCGCTCAAGGCGTGAGGGTATCGATACAGAAAGTCTGCCGGAAGTTCTACCATCTCCAGTAGCTCTCTTACCCGTGCCCGACACGCCGCCCTCGATGAGCTCTGGTGAATCTTTAGCGGGAGCCCGACGATATCTACCACGGTCTTTCTAGGATTCAGCGCGGAAGTAGGATCTTGGAAGACCATTTGCATATACTGTCGGTGTTTTTTTAACCTGGCCCCGCCTATGGAGGAGATATCCTCTTCGTTGAACCAGATTTTTCCCTTGGTCGGCTTGTAGATCCTAATCATCGTTTTACCCAAGGTCGTCTTTCCGGATCCGGATTCTCCGACCAAGGCCAATGTCTCTCCTGTCCTTGCCGTTACATCAACTGCATCGGCGGCCTTAATGACTATCTCTCTTCGCTGGAGCAGCCCGCTACTTCTGAAGAAGTATTTGCACAAGCCCTCTGTCCTTATCAGCGCCCGATTCAACGTCCACCCCCGCGGGAAAAGAGATGACAGGCGACTAAATGATCGTCTTTGACTTCGATCAATTCGGGCTTTTCCTGTCCGCAGATTGGCATGAGCTGAGGACATCTGGGGTGGAATCGACAACCGGTGGGTGGATCGATGTAGTCAGGTATCCTACCGTCTATTCCCTTGAATTCATCCCCGGTCAGTTTTGGGATAGAGCTGATCAAGCCGCACGTGTAGGGATGTATCGGGTCCCTCAGTAGATCCTTAGTCTTGGCGGTCTCGGCGATGGCTCCGCCGTACATCACATAGACCCTGTTGCAGAGTCTCCTGGCGACTCCCAGGTTGTGCGTGATATACAGTACGGAAAGCTCTTCCTCTTCTACCTTCTCCTCTATCAGCGTCAGGACCCCCTTTTGAATCGTCACATCCAAGGCAGTTGTCGGCTCATCTGCTATGAGAAGGGAAGGACGCCCGATCAGGGCCATCGCTATTAACACCCGCTGTCGCATTCCACCGCTTAGCTCAATGGGGTATCTTCTGACGATCTCCTTAGGGGCGGGTATCTCCACGCGATCCAGTAGTTTAACCGCCTTGGCCACGGCGTTGTGACGCCCTCTTCGCAGGCCCAGGAACTCCAATGGACCGACCCTGCGCCGTCCTTGCCACCTGATCAGGTCGCCCATCTGCTCACCCACGGTGAAGACGGGATTGAGGGAGGTCATCGGGTCTTGCGGGATATAAGACATCTTCTCGCTCATCACCCGATGTCGATCGTGCTTGTTCAACTTCAGTAAGTCATCGCAGAAAAAGAGGATCTTCCCATCGGGTACCTTGCCAGGAGGCATCGGGAGAGAGCCCAAGATGGTTTTGGCTGTAACACTCTTTCCACAACCAGTCTCCCCGACAAGGCCGACAACCTCGGCCTCGTTGACTGAGAGGCACACGTCATCCAGTACTTTTGCGGTCCCGTCGATGGTGTCAAAATGAATCTTCAAGTTCGCGATGCTGAGAACGGTCACTTAAGCCCCATCCTTATTCCACCTCGACGTCGAAGAAGTCTCTCAGGCCGTCTCCCAACAGATTGAAGCCCAATACCGTTATGAAGATGGCTAACCCTGCGAAAGTGGACAGCCACCACATCTTGGGCAAGTGGATGCGTCCAAGGCTCACCAGAGTGCCCCATTCCGGAGTGGGGGGTTGAGCTCCAAGACCCAAGAAACCCAATGCCGCTCCGACGAGGATGGCGTATCCCATGTCGAGTGTTATCTTGACGAGCAGAGACGACGTCATGTTGGGCAGGATCTCACGAAACATGATATACGTACGAGAGGCGCCCAGGGATTCGCTGACCTCCACGAAATCCTCTTCTTTTTTTGATAGTGTCTCCCCGTATGCCAATCGCGTGTACCAAGGCCACCAGGTGAAGGCGATTGCGAACATGCTGTTGTAGAGATTGCGTTCCAGTACCGCGGTTACAGCCAGGGCCAAGACCAAAGGAGGAATGGCCAAGAAGATATCCGTGATTCTCATGATGACGCTCTCCACCTTGCCACCGAGATAGCCAGCGAAAAGGCCCAGTGGTAGCCCTACCCCGACGGCAACAAACAGCACCACGACTCCCAGCATGAGGGAGATACGTGATCCGAAAATAACCCTGCTCAACACATCCCTTCCCACCTCGTCGGTGCCGAAAGGATGCTTCCAACTAGGTGGTTGGAACATCTGCTTGAAGTGAACTGCACCTGCTGAGTCGCCCGGGTACGGCGCTATGAAGGGCGCAAGAATCGCTATCAAGATCATCACAAGGATAATGCTTAGGCCGACCAATGAAAGGGGATTCTTCTTAAAACGATAGAACGCTCTTGCCAGGTTCCCCTTCTGTTTTCTCCTTAAGACCTGTTCCATCCTTGTTTCCCTATCTCTTCAATCTGATCCGTGGATCCAAATACCCATAAAGCAGGTCAACGATCAGGTTAATCACCACGTACCCCACGGCGATGACCAATGTGACACCGACGACAGCATTGAAATCATTGCGCAGCACAGAATTGACCCCATAGCGAGCCATCCCAGGCCAGGAGAAGACCTGCTCAATAACGAAGGCGTTTCCTATCATCCATCCCGTTAGGAGCCCAATTACGGTCAGCGTAGACGTAAATGCATTCTTAAGCATGTATTTATAGATGTTTACTACCTCTGGCATCCCAATGGTTCGCATCACGATGCTGTAATCTTTCCTCAGCTGCTCGATCATGTTTGCTCTCGTTATTCTCGTTATTTGCGCCAAAGGCGAGAGGGAGAGCGTCAGTGAGGGAAGCAATAGATGCTTGAAACTATCGACAAACGCTGGGAAGTCTCTGGCAATGAGGCTGTCCAGCAGATAGAGGCCGGTGATACGCGTGGGAGGATCTCCGCTTATCCTCCCCGTGATCGGGAGCAGGCCGAGGATATAGGCAAACGCAATCTGGAACATGATTCCGATCCAGAATCGCGGGAAAGAGACGCCAGCGAACGCGAATATTCTACTTATCTGGTCTATTGTTCGGTCCTTATGCAACGCCGAGAGCACACCCAACGGAATCCCGCCCAGGATCGCTATGAGCATTGCCGTCATCACGAGTTCAAGGGTGGCCGGCAACCTCTGAATCAGGTCCTTGAACACGTCCCTTTTGGTGATCAGAGACATGCCGAGCTCCCCTTTGAACAGGCCTCTGAGGAATACATAGTATTGCGTGTACAAGGGACGATCGAGCCCGAGCTTGTGTCTCAGAGACGCAACCTGCTCTTGGGTCGCTTCCGGTCCTAATGCAAGTCGGGCCGGGTCGCCAGGCATCACCCTTGCCAAAAAGAAAATGAGAAGGGAAACCCCAAACAATACCAGCACCATGTACATCAGTCTGTACAACAAATAAGTGCTACGCATGAATGATAATGATGGATTCGGAAATAGTGGAGGCCCCTGACGTGCGCCAGGGGCCTCCGGCCCATCACTTCTCTATCTTGAGATTGTAGAAGACTAGGTCATATCCGAGGATGCCTGGATATCTGTAGTCCTTCACGTGATCTCTGAAGGCTCTTCTGAGTACGGGATTGGCGATGAAGAGGGCTGCAGCTTCATCGGTGGTGATCCTCTGCACCTCGCCGTACAACCGATACCGCTCCTCCGTGTCCGCAGTTGTCCTTGCGCTGTCGGTTAGCTCCGTCACCTCGGGGTTCTCATACCAGCTCATCGAAATGTAGTTACCCCAGGCCTTGGGGTTGTAGATCAGATACGTGTGGCTGTCCGGTGAGGGATACTTGGCCGTATGGTAGATGGCAGTGAAGTGAGGCGTGCTCTCAGGCTTCGTCGCCATATCGGTGATTCTGCCCCAGAGCTCGCTTCGAATTTCGACGTTGAAGTCGATCTCCGTCAGGTTGTCTGCCAAAAGGAGGCCGATTTTCCTCTCGATTTCGAGGCCATACACGTAGACGTAGGTGATGGTCATTGCTTTCAACTCTTCTTTGCTATACTTCGATTTTGCTAGGTACTCTCGTGCTTTCTCGATGTCTCGCTGGTAAACGGTTATGTCAGGGTTGTGGCCCGGCATCAGGACCGGTACCGATCCCTCTGCCTGTGCGCCACCCTTGAAGATGGCCTCGATCGCCGTTGCGTAATCAAAGGCGTAGGATATGGCCTTTCGCACGTTCACGTCGTCAAAGGGAGGCTTCTGGTTGTTCATCTGCAGGAAGAACAGTTGCATCTGGGGGTTCTCCTTGACGACTACCCCCGGAGTTGCTGCCATGTCCTCGAACGCTTCTGGAGAGAGCCATTGCTCGGACATGTCTGCCTCGCCCTTCTTCATCATCACTACCATCGTCGCTGCCTCTGGGATGATCAACCATCTGACCTTGTCGATCTGGCCTTCTTCCCAACCTCTCCAGTAATTGTCGAACTTTCTGAAGATTATCCTGTCGCCAAGCTCGACACTCTCCACTGTGTAAGGCCCTGATCCCGCAACGGTTGTCTCAAGGTATTCCTGGCCGTAATCCCCGAATTCCCCAAACTCCCCTTCCTTCATGTTGGCCATAATCAGGTCTTTATTCACGATCCCGAATTGGACCAAGGTTGCGATGAAGGGTCCGAAGGTCTTGTTCAGGTGGAAAGAAACGGTGTACGGATCGATGACTTCAACATCCCCAGGATCCAGTATTCCCGTCCAAAGCCAAGAGAAGCCCATGTTAATGCGAAGCATCCGATCCATGGAGAAAGCGACGTCTTCGGCTGTCAGTTCTGTCCCATCGTGGAACAGCACTCCCTTTCTCAGATGGAATGTGTAGGTCAGACCATCCCCTGAGACATCCCACGATTCCGCCAACCAAGGCACCGGCGCTTCCCCTGTTTCGAGTGGGTACACGAGCAGATCATAGGTGTTGAACACGTTCCCAAGTTCCGTCTCATCGATGGATTTCGCGGGATCGAAGCACATCGTCTCTTGCTGGGTTACATACGTCAGGACCACTTCTTCAGCGTGTGCTACCCCTATAGCCAATCCCCCTAGCAGAACAACCACCAATCCTACCAAAATAAACCTGATCGGTTTATTCATTGTTCTTTCCCTCCTTTTGGTTTAATGCTGTAGCTTTTCCAGAAATCTTGTCACTTCATACATCACCTCCCAGTGTCTGTAACCTCTTCATTGAACCGTATAGCTCAACGATTCGGCGGAACTCCTCCTCGTCGTAAAGCCGACAGGAGCCCTGTCCGAACTCCTTGGCTACCTCTGTACAAAACCGGGCCGCCGATTCCAACTCTAGGGGATAATTGACTCCTGTGCCGGTTCCCGGAATCAGTTGGCCTGAGGTTGCCGCCACTCCGACCACTGGACTATCGGTCGCGGTTGATGGTTGCATGATGCTGTTTATGTGATGTAGACCGTTTCCATAGGGGGTGATATCCTGGGCAGCAATTGGGAAAGTAACGGGAGCTCTTCCGGTGACCAGCCGCATAATTCTTAGAAGATCATTGCTCACCTTCAGTATATACCCCTCCTTCACGGTGGGGGAGATGGCAAAGCCGTTATAGTTGATAACCTCATTGCCCTTCGTGGCATCGACGCTGAGTATCGCTTCCATCCCCTCATCCACCTCAAGCCGATTCATGGTCTCCATATCCACTGGAGAATCCATGAAGGGGACCGGATCATGAGGTGCTGTGGGTGCGTTGGGGCAGATGTGTGTAGCGATGATCACATCCCCTTTCAGCAAATCTCCCTTCTGCCGCATATCTATCAGCTTCAACACTGTTGCGATGGCTACGATTGCCCCATCGGCATCCGATACCGCCCCTATGCATTCTGGTCTTGCCCCCACGCCTCCGAGCCTTCCGATGATCCCCAGGGTAGGAGCACCCCCTCCTTTGGAACGGCCATTGGACCCTGGAATCACCAACTTGATGAAATCTGTGGAACCTCTGTCCCCCCTTACTGTCCTCACCTCGACCTCTGCCTGAGGGTCGATCTCCCTGACCTTACTGGCGGCCCTCTCTCCCGATGCTCGAGGATCGTCTAGCAATTCAAAGGCCTTAATTATCTCCTTCAAGAGCATGCTATTGCTCCTCCGGGAAGACGTATTTCACAATCTCCATCCCTATTGCCTCCTCCACTCCGCGGAAGAGCCGGGGATCCTTCATGCCTGCACCGAGGGTCAGGTTCTCTCGGGGGACCATGATTACTATGACCTCCTGGCCTTGGTGTATCTCTGCTGTGGTAATTGGGCGGCCACACTGCGCTTCCATTGTCGTGATCAGATCGGGGAAAGTGGCCAAACGTTCCCCAGCTTGCTCCAAGGTCATGTATTCATTCCAAAAAGTCAGCTTGTGATCTCCTACACTGACTTCCCCCAGATCGAACCCGCCTCGTGAAGTCAGTTCCACAAAATCCACTCTCCCCCGGACGATTACAGTTCCATTGAGGGCTTCTACGACCTTATCTGCCCTCTCTTTCCCCGTCCGGCGTTCAAGGTAGGCCCTCCCTATTCGGACCGCTTGGCTTAAGGCTCCAACTGCAGCGTTATCCCTAACATATTTGGCCGGAACAGGGTTCCTGGCCACCGCGATCGCTCCTCCAACCTCTTCCGCAGCCTTTCTGACCACCTTCGATACCGTCGGAAGCGACCCTTTTACGTATATCTCAACAGTTCTCCCGTCTTCACCAAGTCCGCCGACGGCAGCCTGGTGTGAGACGAAATCATCGTCCATCGACAATCCCATTGCTCCCATTGCTCCTGTGGGATGGGCCCTCCCGTTGCAAGCGGCATCGACCAATGGAATCTCCAAGATCGCCGACTGCACAAGACCGTTGACCACGGCCAACCCCCCGAGTTCGTTGGTCATCAATCCACTTATGCTCCCAAGATAGTCCATCATCATTCTTACGGATTTAACATAATAGGATAGGATGGGGTTCTGATCCATTGATGGAGCACCCACGACCGAAACTGTCAGAATAAGAGAGTCATCGGGAAGCCGTTCTAAGTTAAGGATAGCCGGACAGCCGAGCTCTAGAGCGAGCCTCCCGAGGCGCCTTCCTTCCTCAAGGCTCCCTCCACCGCCACCACCGAGGACGGCCCCGCCGAGGACAGCCGCCTCGACCCATTCTTCATCAATCTTTTGCACGGTCCCAGCCCTCCCTATTTAACATCAAGTGATAGGCTATCGATCCAGCGGCCAAGACGGGATCTACCACTGGTATTCCTACCTCTCTGTGGATCTTTGGGGCCAAACCGATTGTGGAGAACCCCGTGCAGGCCAAGGCGATCACATCGCACCCCTGGTTTTTCAGGCCGTTCGCAGCATTTACGGCACGAGCGACGATGCCGTCTTCCTTTAGGTCAAGGGTGGTCTCTACTCCCTCTACCTTTACCCAGGACAGACAATGGTCCTGCAGACCTCTTGCCACCGGGTCCGGCACCTCATCGGTGATGGTGAGGACACCGACAGAGTCTCCCAGCGTTCGAGACACAGCTGCCAAACTCTCCCCAGCCCCTACGACCGGAATGTTCATAATTTCTTTGAGCTCCACTACAGCAGGATCTGCTGCACAGCTAACGATAATCGCTTCAACACCTTTTTCTAACTCTTTGGCTAGGCCTATGATCTTCGGCTTTGCCTCCTCTTCAGATGCCTTATCATACAGCCCCTTGGGGTGGTTTTCTATACAACTGGAGGTGACCTTGAGTCCAGGAAAAGCACTTTCAATTATCGAACCGTGCCTATCAATCTCTCGTTGGTCAGTAAGAGTTAAGACCCTTATCAAGCCAATGTTCAAAGTATCCACCCCGTCTTGTTTATTCTCTCAGCTATTTCATCGGCAGCCTCGATAACCAACTGAGTGAACTCTTTGACCTTTGAGCCCTTGATCCGATCGACCGGTCCGGCGATGGATAGCCCTGATATGATCTTTCCAACTTTGTCGAATATGGGGGCAGCGATGGCGCGGGCACCGGGATCGAGCTCTCCGGTGCTTATCGCGAACCCCTTCTTACGGATGTCCTTGAGTTCCGCTTTTAACCTCACGGGATCTGTGATTGTATTCTCAGTGAACTTGAGCAAACCTTCTTTTCTAATAATCTTATCTTGGTCTTCCTCATCAAGATAGGCCATCACTATTTTCGCAGATGCCCCTGCGTGCATAAACATTGCTAACCCCGGTCCAAATGAGAGTCTTAGCGTATGGTTGCTTTCAACCCGCTCAATGCAGATGACCTTCTGTCCACGAATAGCTGTTAAGACGATAGTCTCCTCTGTCTTTTTCAGAAGTCGGTGCATCACCGGTAAGGCAATATCGATAATGCTCAGCTGTTCCCGCGCAACTTGAGCCAACTCTAGAATCTTAAGGCCCAGCCGGTAATATCCTGGCCTTGTGTCCCCCACGATCAATCCTTGTGATTTAAGCGTGGCAATGTATCTGTAGGCTGTGCTCTCGGGGAGATTTGACCGGGCCGCTATCTCTGGGATGTTCATTACGGAATTGTCTTTATCAAAGAGCGCCAGAATATTTAGGCCCTTTGCTAAAGTGCTTGACCCCGCCACCCGCGGCCCTCCTTTTCAATTATTGATAATCTCTTTTCAAATAATAATAACATGAAATGCCTTCCTTATCAAGCAAGAAAGGTGTCTCACGCCCACCCCTGTCACCATAGATGTTGACGCCGTCGAACCCTTCTTCCTACACCCTTTCTGCTTCTTGAAGGGTAAACATCTCGGCCGTGAGTTCATCGGCCTCACTTTGAAACGGCTCGGGATCGAGATCGTGTCGCCGACTTGACCAAGGACGCCGCTCCTTAATCACGCTGCACCTTCCTTCGCAATCAGGTTGTTTCCTGTTGACACAGGCGATGGCTCGCTCTAATATAGGTTGCTGTCCTATGGCGCACAACACATCGAAGGCAGAGACGGATTGGCGTCGCAGATCGATAGCGATCGGTGAGATGTTGGCCGTCGTGCTGATCTGGTCGTCTTCTTTTGTCGGGGTGAAGGTGGCTTTGCGCTACACCGGACCGCTGACGATTGCCGCGCTTCGCTATTTCCTTGCTTTCCTGTTTCTATTACCTTGGCTTCTTGTACGACAACGTCACTTCCCACACTTGCCGCGAGCTCAGTGGCTTCGCTTCTCGCTGATGGGTATCGCGCAATACACGATCGGAAACGGGGTCTTGTACATCGCCATGAAGACGTTGTCCGCGACCACCGGCTCCCTTGCTTTGTGTTTCTTGCCCATTCCGGTGTCGTTACTCGGAATGGCCTACCTAAAGGAGCGCGCAAGCTGGCCCCGCCTGTTCGGCCTCATAGCAACCATAGGAGGCGCTTTCCTCTTCTTTTCACGCGGGTTGGCGCCGGGAGAACCATGGGCGCTGTTCTTGCTCGGCATGGCGGTTCTTTGTGCGTCCGCTTTTCCAGTGCTGGCACGAGAAGTGGCAAGAGGGCATAAGGTCGATACCGTCACGATAACCGCTCTGCCACTGGCGATTGGGGGTGGGTTACTCCTCGTTTTCGGAGGCATTTTTGAGGGTATCCCCCGGATGCCTCTTGCGGGGTGGGGCATCGTCGTGGGCCTTGCCGTGGTTAATACTCTCGTACCCTATCTTCTGTATAGTCACGCT
>JAUWYG010000034.1 GCA_030615945.1 Candidatus Bipolaricaulota bacterium
GGGTAGCGGCCCACTGCGGTCTCACCGGAGAGCATCACCGCATCGGTGCCGTCGAGGATGGCGTTGGCCACATCGCTTGCCTCGGCCCGGGTAGGACGCGGATGATCGATCATCGACTGCAGCATCTGTGTGGCTGTGATCACAGGTTTCCCAGCACTGTTGCACTTGCGGATGATCGCCTTTTGGTGAAGCGGCACTTCCTGCACCGAGACCTCAACCCCGAGATCGCCACGCGCTACCATCACCGCGTCAGCCGCGTCGAGGATCGCGTCGAAGTTGTCCAGTGCCTCCCGCTTCTCGATCTTGGCTACGATCCCTACGTCGGGCTTACCGTCAGCCAGATGCTGGATGAGCCAACGTAGCTCCTGAATCGTTCTCGCGCTCCTCACAAAGGAGAGGGCAAGGAAGTCCACTCCTTGATTCAACGCGAAGAGGGCATCGTCGCGATCTTTGGGCGTGATCGCCGAGATGTGGGGTAACTCCCCCGGAGGGGTGATCCCCACATGCGAGCGCAGCTCGCCCCCTACGACGACTTGGCAGATCAGTCGATCGGATTCCTTCTCCTCCACCGTGAATTCAAGCGTGCCGTCGTCAAGGAGGAGTGTTGACCCAACGCTAACCCCGTCGATCACTTCAGGATGAGGCAGGTGAATCTCGTCCCTCTCCTTGCTCGCCTTCCGGCTGGTCAATACAACTCGGTCACCTCTCCTCAATACAAGCGGCTCGGACTCGATTGTACCGATACGAAACTTCGGACCCTGCAAGTCGGCCATCACGGCCACCGTGGTGCCTTCATCCTGCGCCAACCGTCGAATGGCAGCGATGTCAGAGGTGTGCTCATCGTTGGTTCCGTGCGAGAAGTTGATTCGTGCCACATCCATGCCAGCACGGATCATCGCTCGAAGCGTGACCTCATCGCGGGATGCAGGCCCAATCGTACAGACGATCTTAGTTCGTGTGCGATCCATATCAGCCTTCACGTAACCCTCCTTGAGCGAAAGTGCGGGTGGGAATCGTGAGCAGACGGCGAGCAACCGGATTTCTCCAGCCGTGGTATCTGCCTACACCAACCCTCGATGAATGATACAGCCTCATGCGAGTTCCTGCCGCCTATCTTTCCTACCTTGTAGGTTCCAGTCAAAACCTATCCAGTTAGTCGCGCTGGCTTGTGGCTCGCAAAGACAATATCATGCTTATAATAAGACAGTTTCCGTAGCAGGAGGTCACGAAGTGATCAAACGACTCGATCTTCCTCCCTACACGATCGACCCTCAAAAGCACAGCCGGTACGATGAGCGACAGACGGTCTTCATGCGGCGCTTCTGGGACAGAAAAGCGAGCTTTTACGGAAAGGAGTTCCGGGAGAACGTGGGAGAGATCATCGCTTGCGATAGCCCTGGCTACTCACGCCTTGATTTTGCGAGGATACTCGCCGCATGGACGGTTCATGACTGTTTCAGTGATGCGTTCTCCTGGAAGCGGTTGGGCCAGGTTGATCCAAGCATGATTAAACTCGGTAAACACCCGGTACCGGACCCAGCTCTCATGAGCAAACAGGTCAAAGAAACGGCTCGTATGTACGGTGCGGACCTCGTTGGTATCTGTGAGCTCAATCCGAAGTGGGTCTACTCGCACGATCGAAGCGGGGACCCGATTGAGATCCCTGGGGAGTACAAGTACGCGATTGTGATGGGGATCGCGATGGACAAGGAAGCGGTGATGACCTCGCCGGCGTTTCCGTCAGCTGTCGCCACTGGCCTTGGCTATTCGCGCATGGCGTTTACGATCGCCTGTTTAGCCCAGTTCATCCGTAATCTTCGCTACAGTGCGATCCCGATGGGGAACGACACCGCCCTGAGCATTCCGCTTGCCATCGACGCCGGCCTGGGGCAGCTGGGGAGAAACGGCCTTCTGATCACTCCGGGATATGGCCCCTGCGTGCGGATCTGCAAGGTGTTTACCGATCTTCCCTTGAAGCTGGATCGACCGATCGATTTTGGCATGGCCGAAACCTGCAAGGATTGCAACAAATGCGCCACGGCGTGTGAAGTGAGAGCGATCAGCTTTGAGCGTGAGCCGTCGTACGAAGTTGCCTGTCCATCCAACAATGAGGGGATCCTCCGCTGGGCGGTGAATGCCGATCGCTGCTACGAATTCTGGGTGGAAAACGGAGCCGCCTGTTCGAACTGCATAGCTACCTGCCCGTATACTCACCGTAGCGCTACATAGAATACGCGCGAAGACTTGAGGAGTTAAGTTGTCGTCTTTTGCGTTATATCTCGACCAGCTCCAGATCTCGTGCGGTGCGAATCGCTTTTTCTGACCGAAGCAGTGCCACATGGCGGTGCGTTCCGCCGTAGGCCTTGGAAGTGAAGATTGTCAGACACCGATCTTCGTATAGGTGCGTCGGCGCATGCGGCTGGTGCGAGCGGACGAGCGCCTTAAGTCCAAGGCGATTTAGGATCGTCTCAAATGCGTCTCGGCCGTACACGGGCCTGCCGAGCGCGCCGGGATCGAGCACGGTTCCAGGTGCGTCCATCCAGTCGCCCCAGGTGATGCGTCGCCAGTCCGATGAGCCAAGCTTGATATCTTGGATCGCGTCGATTGAGTCTGTATCTGGCAATGCGCCGTGAAGGGCGAGTACTCCACTCGGGTGCCAGGCCGCGAACGGAAGGAACGAGAGGGTCGAAGCGATGCGTTGCTCGTCTTTGGGAGCGAGGCACTGCCAGAAGTCGGCCGGTGAGAATGTCGTCACTGCCCAGCCCTCGTGGTTTCCCATGAGAAGGAAGACCGCCTCAGGATGAGCTAGTTTCGTTTGCAGGATCAACTCGAGGTTTCCGGCTGAGTCCGGACCGCGGTCGACGTAGTCGCCGAGGAAAACGATCACATGATTCGTGTCGAGGAATCGCTTAAACACCTGCTCGGTCGCCTCGCGATCCCCGTGGGTGTCACCAACGAACACGATCGTCTTATCCTTTGGAAGTTCGATCAGCCGTCCTTGTTTCTCAAAGATTTCTGCCACATCGGATAGCAGTTCTTGTCCTATCATACGGCTTAAGGTTACAGGTTAAGCCACGGAAGGCAAGTGCAGTAGCTGAACATCCAGCTCTCGTTAGGTGAACAGCCTACCGCTTGTGAGTTGTAAGCACTGGTCAAACAAGTAGGCGTACGATCGCCGGAAGTGGGATCGCTCCCAGCGATTGGAGGCTTGAGTGTAGTGCTCACTCATTTAAGTGCCCCTGCTCAGCTCCTTGAAGCTCTCTGCGAAGCTATGAACAGAGTCGTTTGCGGGGCTGTCCTGGGTCTCGCGTCAGCCAGCTACAGGGATGTAATATACATCACTGTCGTAGCCACTACAGATTCAAGAAAAAAGACTTGACCCCCACATACCGAGGTGAGCCCTCCGATGTCTGGGGAGCTCACCTCAGCAACACTTCAGCTCTAGGCTATCCGCAGGATCTGTTTCGCCCGAGCGACGTTGTCCACGGTGAGGACGAGCTTATTTCGCTCCACGCCAGCGTACAAAGACTGCACATTTATCCCGTCGTCAGCGAGCCGACGGAGTAGCGTGGCCAGTTCTCCTGGGTGATTGGGAATGTCGATGACCAAAGCTTCGTTTTCCTTGAAGTCCGCTGCAAGGTCCTGCAAGATCCTCCGCGCCTCGCCAGGGTCATCGATAGCGAGACAGATCAATCCTGTGTCTTCCGACCCTAGCCCAGTAATCCCGTCGATGTTAATACGCGCCTCGCCGAGTGCTGAGGCAATCTTTGCAAGGGCTCCGGGCTGATTCTCTACTGTGAAACGCAACTCCTTCATCGTTGGCACCTCCTTCTGTTCCATCATAGCCTTCTCGTACCCGCTCGAGCAAGCCCTGACCTCTCGCCTGGTGAGGGACCGCCCCCTGAACGGGAGAGAGGTGGACCTGCGAAACAACTGTTTCATTCCCAAACACCGAGCTTTTTGGGATTGTCTCTCGACGAGATAAGTGTTGTGTCCCTGAATCCCAGGTTTCGCGCTGGTGTGTTATAGCTCGACAGGTCACAAGTCACCACGAAACGGCTAACGAATGCGTTCTACAATCAGTCCCCCAGGCTCCAAACCCGCTACAGAAGCCGTTTCGCTACGGAGTCGACGTCACGAATCGCTTCTTGTCCTTCTTGCAAAGGATCTGTATCGAGTGCCGGCCCGACATCACCGCTGGGGGCAGGCCACCCCCTGGCTCCACCCACTGGCCGGCCATGTAGAAACTGTCGAGGCCCGGCAGCGTCTTGCTCATTCGCATCCGCATCGTTTTTGCCGTAGGGAACCAGCCTTCGTAGCTCCCTCGCCAGTTGCCGGTGTAGCGTTCCCAGGTCACGGGTGTTGCCACATCCCGCATTTCGACCTGCGAACTGATGCCGGGGAATCGCTGCTCAAGAGCGACGATCACTTGGTCTGCAGTCTTCTCTTTCTCCGCCCTGTAGCGATCCGGATCTTCCCTCAACTGCTTCCAGCGGTCGTAGTCGGAGTTGAGCCCGACTATCACCACCGTCTTCCCGGGTGGAGCCAGGCTGGGATCGAAGTTGTAGACCTTCACGGCGAGTCGCTTGCGTTCCTTACCGTCGATCACCACCGGGGAAGCAAGGGAGAAGCTGATTCCCGATACGGTCGATGGCACATCCTCGAAGCTGTTTGCGATCCCCAGCGCCACGAGCAGGAGGGGCGGGAAGAGCGTGAGATTCTCGTAGTAGCCCTTGATCTTTTCATCAACGTAGCGTCCGTCGAGCATGTCGAAGATGGTGGTGTGGCCGTCGGCAGCGGAGATAACAACATCGCCTCGATGCTCGGTTCCATCAGTGAGCTTCACGCCCACGGCACGATCGTTTTCCACCAGGATCTTCGATACCCGTGCCGAGTACTGGATCGCGCCACCTAAATCGAGGTAGCGTTGTTCAATCGCACGAGCGAACGGGAGCGAGCCGCCTAACGGGTATCCGCCCGTCTTGTTGTGCAGCCAGGCAAGCGTCATCATGAACGCGATCATCGGGAACTCGGGTGCATCAACGACGGGAGCGGCCAGCGCTTCGCGCAGGAAGGGATTCCTGAAGCGCTCGGCAAAATCCCGGACGGACAGCTTACTCCACTTCAGGAACGGTCTCAGGAAGGGGAGCATGATGACACCCTGTCTCATCCGATCGGTGAGACCGTACAGCTCAGGTGCCTTATCCACCGGAAGGTCGAACCGGGTGAACCGACGCACTGCCCGAGTGAACGCTTTGATGGTTCGCGCGTCCTCCGGGGCAAGTTCGAGCAAATGTTGCTCAAGGCGATCGATGTTGGCGTAGAGGATGAGGGTTTGGCCGTCCTCGCTCTCCACGCGCAGGTACTCCTCGAGGTCAATCATGGGCCTCCCCTGCACCGCTCCCACCTCTTGCCACAAACGGTGGAAGTTCGAGCCCGGTGATGACCCCACCAACCAGTGGATGCAGCCGTCAATGGTGTAGCCCTTGCGCTGCCAGGCGGTGCACACACCGCCGGGGATGTTGTGCCTCTCGAAGATCTGCGTGCGATAGCCGTTCATCCGACCGTAGCAACCTGCCGACAGGCCGGCAATGCCGGCACCGATGATGATGATTGATTTCCCTGCGGCTCTTTCTCCACTATTGGGCATATCAGTCCCTCCCTGCTTGGATAACCAGACAGCCTAGTTCTACCTTAGTGAAGTGTCAACCGCGCCTCGGAGCTCGCCCTGGGCAAGAACACGAGGTCGTGCTTTGGTCATACAGCCCAGCACATGGACCCGGAGATGATCAAAGAGGTGCTCGACGTGATGAAGGAGTTGGCTCATAGTGGCATGACGATGATCGTGGTCGCCCACAAAATGGGCTTTGCCCGCGAAGTGGCGACCGGATCATCTTTTTCGATTTTGGCCAGCTGATTGAAGAGAACTCTCCCGAGGAATTCTTCCACAACCCGAAACACGAGCGCACGAAGCTCTTCCTGTCGCAGATGCTGCATTAGGACAACGCGACTCTCCCTTGGTGCGGAACTCGCCAGAGCAAGAGATACTTTCGCATCAGAAGGTCTCCAGTGCTGCAATCAGTTTTCTCTCCTTACCTCCCACAATCTCCCGACAAGTTGGCCATACATTCCACACATCTTGTTGTTACCTTTCTGCCATTCAATCAGAAAGGAGCGGTGGAAAATGACCCGAGGAAGAACCAAGACGCTGGTCTTAGCGCTGTTAGCGATCAGTCTTCTCCTGGTCGGAGCCTTTGCGATGGCGCACAGCTTCGGCAGGGACGATCCGGCCAATGGGGGTTGTAACCGGCCAATAGAGGACTGTCCCTACGGGATCGAACAGGATGCGGTTGGAGACGGAATCGTCAATCGTGAGGACGAGGACTGGAGCCGTCCCCTGGATGGAAGTGGGTACGGCCAGGCTACGGGATACGGGACCGGGCTCCGCAACGGAACCGGTTATGGTCACGGGCTCTGCTGGCAGAATTAGCCCAAGCTGAGAATCAGAGCACGGAAGGGCGGCCACCCTCTGAGTGTCCGCCCTTCTTTCTTCTAAAATCCTCAAACACGGCATTCCCCTTGCGTGGACAAGAGGTCTGCGGCTACATTTAGCACCGACCTCTACATCCCAACACAAACAAGGAGGATGCGTGTGAACAAGCACAACACCTTTGCGCTGCTTGCCGTTCTGTCAATTGCAGTCGCGACAACCGGGGCACCGATGATCGACGTCGACAACCCTGTCTACGACTTCGGGAGGCTGTTTGGAGCATCTGCTGTTACACACGGCTTCATCATAAGCAATGTGGGCGACGAGCCCCTTTCAATTCTTGACGTACGTACCTCTTGCGGTTGCACCACCACGGCTCTCTCCAAGTCCGAGCTGGCTCCGGGTGAATCCGTTGAACTAGAAGCCACAGTCGACCTCACCAACTTCAGCGGACACATCAATCAAACTATCTCAGAGTATCGAGGGTCAGACCCTTCATTCTTGGTATTGTCTTTTCCCAGCAGCCTCAGTCCAAAATCCCTTCCTCCCTGAGACAGACGCTCACCACGTTGTGGACGAGGCTGACGAGTCACAGGTAGTCGAGGAGTCGTAGTACTTTGAAGAGGGGGGAGCTCTGCGTGAGGAACTTGGCGTGGAAATTCCAGTGCCACAAACCCTATTTCCGAGGGATTGATCACGGCTCGTTTTTTTCGACACCATGACCTATCAATGCCTCTGCCAGATGCACGAAGGACCTTGTTCTAGGCTGATATGACGGCGAAGCAGGAAGCTAGTAAGTCAACCGGCGAAGAGTTGCCTCGCCGCGCGCTTTCAGACGAGATCCCTAATTGCCTTCCCCCAAGATAAGAGTCTGCTGGACGAGGCACCTGTCTTGCCAGATGATTCGAGGTCTTTGCCGGTAAGGTGTATAAGTACCTCCCCTTTATGTCTATGCAGAGGGCGAAGCCCCGAATCACTCCTGTTCATCCTAGCTTTGGAGCCTTGCCAGGAGTTGCCACGTTGTTGCAAAAGGAACTACTATTAATTCGTAACTGACTATGAGTCTTGTAGGGCGAACGATCCGAACATTGAATGCAACTCGGTTCAAGGTACTTGAGCTCCGCTCTAGTTGGGGTTTGAGACGAGCCTTTGACGGCGCATGCCACTACGTTGGCATGAAACTCTCTAAGTATATGCTCGAATACCTGAAGAATGGTGCTGCTCTAGCTGCGATCCGTGAGGCGAGAAAACGAGGTGTCACGTTTGAGGCTGTCAGTGAGCCCGGTCTTCTTGACGGTTCTCCTGAACTTGCCGACGCCCTGGGAGATTCTGTTGTCGAACTGCCTGAACCCGCAGGGAATGCAGATGATGACATAGTCGACAGCCTCAGGTCTGGATTCATAATGGTTGACGGTTCTCGAATCTGGATGGAAGGGCCCGAGCAACCTAATCCAACTTCCAGGTATTATACAACGTACAAAGGAGCTTGGTTGGTTGAGAAGCGTCAGATGTTGTTCAAGAGACTCTACGATCAGGCGGTAACTCGATGCTCCCAGGGAGCGCGCGAGGAGGCAGACCATGCTTGAGGTCATCATAGCAATAGCAGCTCTTTTCTCCCTAGGTCTGATTGCCATCAGTCTGATTATTGGATCGCAGACCGGAGCCTGCAGTGTTCACCCTGCTCGCGCTCGCTCTGCCTCACAGTTGTTCTGGGCTGGGATTTTGGGAGCTTTGGGGCTGCCAGCTGTTCTTCTGCTTGAGGCTTGGACCGGTGATTTAGCCCTCTCTGTGCGCGCTTTGCTCACCTTATCAGCGTTCGCTTACTTGGCGGCATTCCGGGCGCTTGCAAAGGTTCGTATTTCCCATATGAGAGCGCTTCGAGACCTTACTCTAAAGAGGCGCATTGAGGAGGACCTGGAGCGACTAACGTCCCTACAAAATGATCGCTCCTAGTTTGCGTATTCTGCCTACTAGCTATCTTTCTCAGTCCGCTGTCCTTTGAGGCGTTCCCCGATAGCCTTGTCTATCTCCTTACGTAGCCGACCAGCAGCAACTGAACGAACAATCCAAATTAACGCAAACGAGAACACTACCAGGATCCAAAGGAACACACGCTCATGAATCGCTAGTCCCTTCCTTAGAGCCCCTATGGCCATGGCTGCAGGGAAAAGCAACCCTCCAATGCCCATGATGCTCAGCAGCCTTCTGTACGCTTTCCCAAGTCCGTAGCCAGACTCTCCACCAATGAGGGACACGATGCTGAAAAGAACTGAAAACATCAAGGAAGCTATTGCAACTGTAATATCCATCAGTACCTCCCTGTCAACATGGTTTCCGTCTGATGCTAGCAGCACAAGACAGTGGAGCCAAACCGAGACGCCAAAGCCTGAGAGCGATCCTTTCCAGAGTACTTGAATAATGCTATTAATGCATCTAAGGACTTAGAGGGTCAGGTCATGTTTCGTGCATGCGGGGAATCCTGGGACACATATCTGATTTCCAGCCCCAGCTGCACCACGCCCGCCCGTCTGAGGAATCTCAAGCCAGTAGGCAACGATTAACCCGTGTTCGCTTCAGTCCAGAATACGCTCTTCCCTGAGGCACATAGTCACGACGTTGTGGACGAGGCCGGCGAGCCTGGGGTAGTCGAGAAACCAGAGTGCCGTGAAGAAGAGATGACTTCGCCAGACCTGGCTCGAATGCAAGTTGACAGAAAGGCTGCTATGGAAGTGAACTGAACGACACTCACTTGACAGAGCATACGCTTTCAGAGATGTCTCCGGAACTTTCCCCTCAGAGACCAGAAGCAACCATAGTCGTAGTGGTGGCAAGAAGCCTCAAGAACATGCCTATGCATCTTCGCCGGCAAACCCTGTCTCCTCACCCAACGTGATAACAGCGTTGCTCATCACATCTCTCTCGATCTGGCTTTCGTCATATTGATCAAGTACGCGGTTCATTGCGGCACAGGAAACCCGAAACTGAGATAGAATCCAACCCCGCTGACGCCCGAACTCCCTAAGAGCGATCAAACCAAGGAACATGATGATCTCAGTCACTTTGCCAGCTACGGCTTCTGTCCCATTGGCTTTTAGCGGAATGAGATTGCGGAACTCCCGTGCGCATTCTATCAAAGCGTGTTCGATGCGTTGCCTGAGGTCGTCGAAGAAGCTTTGGAGTACTGGAATGGTTGCGCGATCCTGGAACGGCGTTTCGTCCAGCTCCTGGAATCCTAGCCCGAATGCCACAGATAGATAGACAAGCAAGGCTTCCTTGGCAGTGGCAGAAGGCGGGGGAGGGAATGGTAGATCGTAGAGCGAATCCTCCTGCATCCAGTAGTCAGAGACAGGGAACCGGGCTCGATAGCGGCCATACTGTGGTAGGAACCGGAACGCTGTGACAGTCTCCTCGATGCTGAACCCGGAAGCTCTCAGGGTGAACTCCGATTTGATATCAAGAAGTCTGAAGCACTCCTCAAGGAGATCCCATGCTGCAGTTTCGTTTCCGTCCCGCTCTTCTTGCCGAACCAGTCGATCTCTCACACAGAAATCGAGTGGTTCCTCCGAGAGCTGATTTCGCCAGAAGCGCTTCGCTTCCTGAGCGAGGTCGGGGTTCTCGGGCAAGAGATTCGAGAGAAGCTGCGACTTAAGTCTCCGGAGCGCGGCATGGCCCGGCTGATGGCTAAGTCCCTCCTCGACCCACTGGAGTGCTTGCCTTGGTTGGCCGCTCTTTAGGCAAGCTTCCGCTGCCCAGTACCAGATGTGCGGCCAATGCACAGTCCATTCCTGGTTGAACCGGATTGCACGCTCGAGTAGAGGAATAGCATCGTCCGAGTTCTGGAAGTCAACCAGTAGGCTTATCCCCTTTGAGGCCAGAGCCTCCGGCTTCAAAGGATCGATCTCCAAGGCCTTATCGAGACAGTCAATCTCCTCCTCATGATTGCCAATCAAATGATAGGCCGTTGCCAGATTCTTCCAGATCCTGGCATCCCGAGGGCAGAGCGCTAGAGCCTGCCGATACCACTTGATGGCTTCTTCATGTTCGCCAAGAGCTGTTAAGACATTCGCCAGATTGTAGGGCGTCCACCATCCTGGCCGTTTATCTGACTCGACTAGGGACTCGAAGACAAGGCGCGCTTCGATCAAAGCTGCCTTGTTCCCCTCTGTGATCCCCTTCTCTGCCAGGATGCAGGCACGGATAGACAATCCCTGAGGATCTTCCTCAAGTTCGAGTGAACGATTGATGCTGGCGAGTGCCTCATCGTACTGATGGGTGCAGTACTGACACCAAGCCAGAGCCTGCCGAGCCTGCGCATGCTCGGGCTGCTGATCAAGTATTGCCTTGAATTCCGCGATTGCTCGCCTGTAGGACTTAGCATTGAATGCAGCCCAAGCCTCATTCTCATCCGACGGATTCTGGAAACGTATCTGTGCAGCTAGGTGGGCCGACCATTCGGGTACCTCGACCCCTAGGTACTTCTTGGCTAGATCAGGATAAGCTTCCTCCAGCTGGTGTCGTAGCCATTCCCTCGAGTAGACTAGAAGATCCCACCCATACTTTCGAAGGACCTCCTTGCTCAGCGCATCCCTATCAACGCCTCGTGCCTTTTGACTAGTGACGAATACCAGAGTCGAGAATTCATGATCGCCGTCCGCGAGTTTGCGTGCATCTCGGCGTAGCTTGCCGCGCCAATCGCCTTCCAAGCTGAATTGAAAGAATGCTGCTTCTCCAGCGCGCCCCCGTCCCTGTCTTGGTAGTTCTTCAGCGTCCCGCCCCCCATCCTGAGGCTCGACCGGAACAATCTCCTTGAAGCCCTGACGATAAAGCAAGTCAATGCAGAGCCTCTCAAACTCGCTGCCACTGAGCTCATTGTCAATCGTCCAAAGCACCCTGTTCCACATACGCGGAAAAACCTCAGCCCTTCACCTCAGCCAAGATGATACATCGAATCACAACTCTACGAGAATTCCGGTAACATCTCTGAAACCACGCCCTAAGCAAAGTGGGTGATTCTCGATTTTTCTCACTTCTAGTCCCCTCTTTCAGGTCTGCCAGAGTCATCTCTTCACTATCCGAGCAGCGCTGAGGTCGAGCGAGTTTCGGCGGAAATCAAGAGCTGAAGTCACAAGAGGGATTCCAGCAGCTTTGCTGTGGTGTAGAGCGTCGTTCCGGTTTGCTCGAAGTCCTGATCGTTGGTCCATATGGGGTAGTCAAGCTTCAGCGCCAGGGCGAGGAGGTCGACGTCGTTTTCGTCTCTTTCTGCGATTCTTTTCTTTGCTTCGGAGATGAAATCGCGATAGGACTCCTTCTTGTAGATCGTCAGTGGGAGCAGCTCAAGCTCCAAACGGAGCACTTCTTCAGGAACGTGGATCTTGCTCGCCAACCGAGGAAGGTAGAAGCGGACCTCGTTTACGGTGAACTGCGTCGTTGCCCATTCCTTCACCGCTTCATTCCAGAAGGCGCGAAGCGCCGCCCCTCCGAGGAGGGCAGATATCATTGGGTTGGCGTCAACGACGAGTCTTTCGGGAGGCTTCGAAGTCATCGAGGACTGCTTCTTCGCTGAGGCCGTGCTCTTCCAAGCTCTTCTTCACTTGGCTTGCCAATGCCAGCATGAGTTCCTTGCGAAAGTCAAAGGGAAGATCCTCCCCCTCATGGAGGGAAACGTAGATTCCTGCTGGCTTTCCCCTCCGAGTGATGAGAACAGGATCCCTGCTGCGAAGGTACTTCGTCGCTTGGTCCCTGAACTCCTTGACGGTTGCTAGTCGCATAATGACCACCTAAATGGTCATTATAGACGCTCTG
>JAUWYG010000021.1 GCA_030615945.1 Candidatus Bipolaricaulota bacterium
AGTATTGACTACACCTTCACCGTCTCTTCTGCGAAGAGCATCTGGATGAGCCTGAAGCTTGACATCGACGGGGATGGAGACCTGGAGGAGTCGTCAACCTTCATCTACCTGCGCTACCGCATGGTCCACCCGTTGACCGCCCCGTTTGTGGTGGGACTACAAAGTGGGAGTAGCGGGCCGCTTGTACCGAGCATGAACTTCAGGATTGGCCATGCGTTCACCTACACCTCCACGGTACGCTTCATCTGGTGGACGACCGATATCACCACCCTGGAAGGCCACTGAAGAGTAAAGAACCCCGCAGCAAGCTAAAGGGGCATTGAAGGGCAAGAAGCTAGATGTCTAAACGTAGTTGGTCCTTATGCCGCAGTTCGATGTAGCACTGTGTTGTACCATAGATAACGTCGCACACAAGGTGCGACGCTACATCCATCTTTTCGTAGCGTCGGAGCTCGTCTCCGACGTTGAGGGGTTATCCTTGTGAGAGCACATGTGGCTAGCTAGTAAGAACAACAAGCTGATTCGCCTCCGGCGAATCTCCGTTTTCCTCCCCCCAGCAAGCTGGGGGGTATCCAGCGGAGGGCTTTTATGAAGGGCACGGAGCCACACCTTCATTCTTGGTCTTTGTCCGACCACTGAAGGCGAATGCGCCCTGTCAGTATCCCCGGGTGAGGATCATCGGGTTTCCGCAGGGATTCATGGATTTCGGCCTCCGATGCTTCTTCCTGCCTATCAGTGGAAAGCCCAATCAGTTTCAGCCTGAGCGGGTTCTGTCCTCCAGCCATCTCTTGACATGTTCCATAAAGTTGTACAGATCTTCTAGCCTGAGCAGGTTCCTCAATACTTCGTTCCAATCGATTTCCAGGTACTCATGCACGAGAATGTTACGGGGTCACGTCCGTCAATGTGGTGTATTGACATCGCACCATCTTCGTTGGCTGATCAAGCGACAAGCTGCTCGACCAGCTCGCGTTTTTCCTAATGCTCCTCCAGTTTACGGTTAGTAGTCTCGGCGTTGTTTGTCTGGGCCTTCTGTGTTGCTTAACGAAGATGACAGCGATGGTCGCTTTCTTCAAGCTCCTGCTGCGTTGACAGCTCGTTACACCACATGCTTGGACTCTAACCTTGCAAATTGAATATTGAGGTTTATATAGTACTCTCTGCGTGCTCAGCGTACTTGGGGGGTGTAGTAGCCGATTTAGGATTTACTACACCCCCCGGGCGGTGAAAGCTTCTGCTTCATAAGGGGAAGGAGTTTCTGCACCAGCCTCTGAGGTAACCCCATCACCTGCCTCTTACCTCCGCCGTGAAGAAAGGAGGACAAGGCTCCCCTTAAAGGGGGTCGTTCGCCCTCTTCCTACGGCCAGCTATACGGTAGCCTGACCCTAAAGAAGCGCACAACAAGATTAAGGAGACGGTCATGACGAGACGACCGACCATACTCATAATGGGTTTGAGCCTGGTAGGATTCCTCTTACCTTTTCTGCCGGTCTACGGGACAAACACAATCGGATTTGGAGTAGGGGTTCCGCCTGTTCTCCCGATTGCCTGGAGCGAGTCATTCTCGTTTATCACGACCGAGATCCTGGCTGAGTCCAACCTCTCCTTCCTCTTGACTCTCGGAATCTATCCGGCTTACTTTCCCAACCTCTACCAGGCGGATGCCGCCCTCATTGTTAAGGCGTGGCTAGGCCCGGTGGCCCTGTACGCCGGAGGTGGGCTTTCTCTGCAGTGGCGGCTGATTGGAGATGCTTGGCTGCTCTCGCCGTTTATGAACGTGGTGGCCGGAGCCGAACTATGGATTATCGACTCGTTCGCGCTTTTCACCCAGGTCCGTTCACTTGACCCCCTGCCGGCAAGCTGGGTCCTCGACCCTGAAGTCTCGCTCGGTGCCACAATCGCCCTTGGGAAAGCTCGGCCAGCGCTTCCCCGGGTGGACGAGGACTACCTATGGATCCTCGTCGGCTTGGGTGTTCTCGCCCTGCTCGCCTACTATCCAAGGATCTAAGTAACCTCCGGGAGACCGCTTTTACAGAACTTAAACAGCGCCCCAAGGCCTTCACATACTCCCCGATTTGTGCTATACTTAGTTTTGGAAACTGTGGGAAAGGGTAGTAGTGACAGAGGGAAAGCAGCCATAAAAACGGCATCGGTAACCGAAGGGGCTGTGAATCGGAGGACCCTCGGGTCGTCCGGTTTTGTCTGGTCATCCCGCGATACTGTCGCTTATCTTTAAGTAGTTGGATTACGGAGGAGAGATGAAGGAGACCAAGGCAACGATTAACCTAAAGGAGAATTTAAGCACCTCTCCCGACGAAGAGCGAAGCAAGCTGGAGAGGTCAGCCCGCTCGGATAACCCGATTCGTGCCTACTTCGGTGAGATCAGCCGCGTCCCCCTCCTCACGCGGGAGGACGAAGTGCAGCTCTCCAAGCGGATCGAGGCAGGCGATAAGCAAGCGAAGGAGGATCTTGCCGAGGCAAACCTCCGTCTTGTAGTGTCGATCGCCAAGAGGTACCGCGGCTGTGGACTCCCCTTCCTCGATCTGATCCAGGAGGGGAATCTGGGTTTGATGAAGGCGATCGAGAAGTTCGATTACAAGAGGGGATACAAGTTCTCCACCTATGCTACTTGGTGGATCCGTCAGGCGATTCTGCGAGCGATTACCAACCGGTCGCGGACGATCCGCGTCCCAACGCATATCAACGAGCTAATCCGCAAGATTTACCAGGTGGAGCGCAATCACCTCAAGGAGCACGGAGAACCCCCTACTCCGGAGAACCTCGCCAATGAACTCGACACTACGGTGGAGAGCATCATCAGGGCGAAAAAAACAGCCCAGAGCATGACTTCCCTTGACACGCCAATCGGATATGAAGACGATGGTTCCGTTCTGGGGGACTTCATCGAGGACCACACTGTCGACTCCCCTGAACGGGAGACATTCGAACACCTCCTCGTACAGGAACTGGAGCGCGCACTTGACGAGCGGCTCACCGATCGCGAGAAGCGGATCATCGAGCTCCGTTACGGCCTAAAGGACTACCAACCCCGCACCCTCGATGAGGTGGGTATTGAGTTCGGGATCAGCCGCGAGCGCGTGCGCCAGATTCAGAAAGAGGCACTGGCCAAGCTGCAACAAAACTCTGATCTAAAACAGAAGCTTGAGTGGTTTAAACTCCTCTCCGAGAAGGCGTAGTAAACAACCAAACGATCAGCCGTCAGTGATCAGCTTTCAGTATTTAGTGAAACCGGCTTTGTTTTTGCTGAGAGCTGAGAGCTAAACGCTACTCTATCTCCTCGCTGTATGAGCAGTTCTTGTTGCTACAGCGAAGCTTGTTACCCCTCTCTGTGAGAACCCCGCTCCCACAGGCAGGGCAGGCTTTGACCGGACGTTCACCCACCGCAAACCTGCACTTCGGGTAGTCACTGCAGCTGTAGAAGGTTCGTCGCCGCTTCTGGGAGTACTTCTCGACCAAAACGCCCTCGTTGCAAAGCGGGCAGGGGACACCGGTAGAGACGGAAGAGGTTTCCCCACACGCAGGGTTGGTGCAGCGATAGTAGCGACCATAACGACCGGTCTTTAACTCCATCGGCGCACCACACTTGGGACAGGTAATCTTCGCTCTCGTTTTACTCGCCGCCTCTTCCAACGCCTCGCGGATAATTAAGGTCCCCTCCTCATAGTGGTAGGGAAGATCTGGTGGGAGGCTCAGAGTATTCCGACAGTCAGGGTAGTTCGAACACCCGAGGAAGTGAGAACCCTTCCAGTAGCGCAGCTCCATCGGTGCTCCACACTTGCCGCATGAAACGTCGGTCATAACGCGGAACGGCCGCTCCTCCCCATTTCTAATCAAAGCATTAAGTGTGCTCAACCGCTCGGAAAATGGGCCGTAGAACTCGTTGAGCGCGTCGAGGCGCGTCAGTTTTCCCTCCTCGATTTGATCCAAATCCTCTTCCATATGCGCGGTGAAGTGCGCCTCCACCGTCTCTGAGAAGTGCTGCTTTAAGAAATCGACCACCACCTGTCCAAGGAGGGTTGGGCGCAGGCTCCCCTTCTCCTTTAGAGCGTAGCGACGCTCCTGAATAACAGAGACGATAGAGGCATAAGTGCTCGGTCGGCCGATCCCCTCCTTCTCCAATAGGTTAATCAGTCCGGCCTCGCTGTAGCGACGTGGGGGTTCAGTGAACTTTTGCTTGGTCTTTATATCCTCCAGGATGAGGATTTCCCCCTCCTTCAATCCAGCGGGGACCTTCTCTTCTTTTGATCTCTGCTCAGGAAAGAGGGCGAGGAACCCGTCGAACTCTAACGTGCTCCCGGTTGCCTCCAAGGTATAAGGGGAGGCTTCAAGGAGAACCTTGCGCTGGCGATATACCGCGGGAGCCATCTGCATAGCGAGAAAACGGTTATAAATCAGCGTGTACAACTTGCGTTGGTCGGTAGTGAGGTGTGCGACAACCGCCTCCAAAGAGCGCCCTGGGGCGGTGGGGCGAATCGCCTCATGCGCATCCTGGGAGCGCTTCTTGTTTTTATAGTAGCGGATCTTTGGTGTCAGGTAGCGCTCGCTGTACCGCTTGAGGATCGCCCGTCTCACTGCTTCCACAGCCTCCTCTGAAACACGCACCGAATCAGTTCGCATGTAAGTGATCAACCCGACGTTTCCCTCTGGTAGGCGGACTCCCTCGTACAGTTCCTGCGCGATCCTCATCGTCCGTTTCGGCGTGAAGCCAAGTAGGGACGAGGCGGTCTGCTGCAAGGAACTAGTGATAAACGGCGGCGGCGGCTGGCGGAGTCGCTCTTTCTCGGTGAGTGAACAAACCACGATCTTTTTCTTGCGCAGATCCTTTAGGACCGCTTCTGCCTCTGACCGGCTGTGGATTACGATCTTTTTATCATCCTTTTTTGTGAGGGAGGCGATGAACGGTTCCTCATCCCGCAGGTACACGTCGATCTCCCAGTACTCCTTGGGGACAAAGTGAGCGATCTCTGCTTCGCGGTCACACAGGAAACGCAACGCAACTGACTGCACACGCCCTGCAGAGAGCCCCTCGAACCGGTTACCGGCAAGGACTTTAGAGAGGAGTGGGCTCACCTGATAGCCAACGAGTCGGTCAAGAATCCGGCGTGTCCGCTGCGCCTCCACCTTGTTGAGATCAATCTGGGAAGGATTTTCCAGTGCCTTCAGGATGACCGATTTCGTGATCTCGTTGAACACCGGCCGTAAAAAGGCCTCATCATCCTTGATCACCCGCTTTAAGATCGTGTATAGGTCGTAGGCGATTGCCTCCCCTTCCCGGTCGTGGTCAGTGGCGAGATAGACCTTCTCTGCCCGACTTGCTGCCTCGCGCAACTCTCTTAATCGCTTACTGCGCTTTGTCTCCAATCTCGGGGTGAACCCGTTCTCGACGTCCACCCCCAGGTCGTTCTTTGGAAGATCGCGGACATGCCCCTGTGAGGAGAGAACCTGATACTCCTTCCCCAGGTACTGCCCAATTGTCCGCGCCTTGGTAGGCGACTCAACAATAATAAGCTTTTTCAATTCCACAGGCTCCTTTCTTGAAACCGGCAAATTATACAGGAGATCGCGCAAAAGTCGAAGAGTCGCTTTCGGTTACCCCCACGAGGTTGAACCGATTAAGGTAAGGGCCAAGCGAAGCCCTCACGCACGGAAACCAAACACTACACCGGATACAATACACAAAGGTAATAGGAGGGGTTATGCGCTACGTTGTCCTCGAGGGGCTGCCCGCTGTGGGCAAGAGTGAGACACTGGCCCTTCTCTCCCGTTTCTACCCCGAGAGGGTGAAGATCCTTCCCGAGCTTGTCAAGGAAGTAGCAATGCGGGAGGAGATTGACCTGTTCTCCGAGCGTGAGCGACTCACAAAGGCGATACTCACCGCATTACCTCAGCGCCGGGAGCAGATTGAGGAAGTCCTGAGCCAGAGGAAGCTTTGCCTGGAGGAATCGCACCTGGGGGTCCATCTTGCTTATGCCAGGGCGCTTCAGGATCGCTCGTTCACCTCAGCCTACCCGAAGATCCAAGGCTCCCTTCCCGCTCCAGACCTCTACCTGCACCTGGAGATCCCGATCGAACTCTCCCTCAAGCGCCAGCGAGCGCGGGGAACGTTTAAGTTTGATGTAGACGGCTCGACCTTAAAGCGGATGCTCACACACCTGCAGGGTTGGCATATCGCCCTGGGGAACAACGTGATGACTCTAAACGCTGACCGCCGCCTATCAGCGTTTCTCTCCGAGGTCGAAGAGATCCTCGGGCTTGACTATGTGCCTGCGCAGGCTCCCCTCGAGGAAACATTTGACATTCTTTTGCTCCTCGGCCGACCGGCAAGCGGGAAGAGTGAGTTCATAGACTTCATGAAAAAGTGCCCGCTTGAACGGCGCGCCCAGCGGTACCACATTGCCCCGTTTAGCGTCGTTGATGACTTCCTCATTCTGTGGGAGAAGTTCGAAGAGGATAACCTGTGGGAACGCCTCGGCCGCGGGCGCCTCTATTCACGGCCGGCAAGCGGTAACTACTCCGTCATCGACAGTGGAATATGGCCCTTTCTAATCGGAAAGATCAACCATCGCATTGAAGAGTTGATCGCAAAGGTGGATGCCCTTTCTCACCAGACCCTCTTCATTGAGTTCTCTCGTGGGGGGGAGCACGGTTATGCAAAGTCTCTTCAGTACCTCTCCCCTGAGCTCCTTTCCCGCACAGCTATCCTCTACGTCTCGGTCTCATTCGCGGAGTCCCGGCGCCGGAACCTCACACGCTACGACGAAGAGCAAAAGTCTAGAATTCTCACTCACTGTGTCCCCCCCGATGAGATGGAGCGGACCTACGAAATCGATGATTGGTTCGATCTTGCCCAAAATCCGCAGGGGACACTCGAGGTAAACGGAACTCGCGTCCCGTATGTGACGATGAAAAACGAACCGGAATCGACAGACCCGAACATCCTGGACACCCGCTATCGCGACGCACTCGATCGTCTGTACACCCTGTGGCAGGAGAATAGACTGAAATAGGCTTTTAGGGCGGTAAAACTTCACAAAAGACGCGTTTGAAGTTGCGGTAGCAGACTTTTTCCACTTGAGTGCGGGTAAAACCGACACCTGCAAGATGACCTTCACAAAAGCTTTCGCAATGCATCCAGTAACCGGTCGAGCTGTTCTTGCGTATGTGAGGAGAATACCGCGATTCGTAAGGATTCTGTATCAGGGGCATCCGAATAACCACCCGGCGGAACATAGGCTACAAGAATATCTTCTTTCTTCAAACCTTGCTGAACCTGCTTTAGGTCTACTGTGGCAAGGGCGGAGACTGACACGATAGGGATCGGTGAATCTGCCACACTTATTCCCAGTCGGCGCAGCCCGGTTCGCATGTAGGAAACGTTGGACCATAACTGCGTTCGCATCTCGGGATGTTCCGATAGGATCTTTAACCCCATGGCCGAGGCCGCTGCCGCTGCTGTGGAAGGAGGGCTAGCACCATTTGGTATTCTCACATTGCGGCTGATCTTTTCCATCAGCTCACGACTACCAGGGATGATTCCCCCCAGGCCACCGAATGCCTTGCTGAGAGTTCCAGCAAGGTAGCGGTTCTTCCCTTGTATTCCACAGTGCTCAAGGCTTCCCTGTCCTTTTTCTCCGATCACGCCAACAGCATGGGAGTCATCCATACACAACAGCCCATCTTTGTACGGCGTCAAGACTTCCACGTATTCTCTTAAAGGAGCAATGGCTCCCGTTACTGGGAAAACACCATCTGACATGACTAAGGGTGTCTGCTTGGGCTTCAAATTCTCCTGCAACTTCTGTCTCAGATCCTCTGCATCCAAGTGACAAAAGGGGATAACGCGCTTTCCTGTCGAACGAATCCCGTCAAAGACACTATAGTGTGAAGTGGCGTCGACAAAGACCACGTCGTAATCATCACTCAACGCCTGTGCAAGCAACATGTCACCGAGGTACCCCGAGATGATGTACTGGGCGCTCTCTGTCTGGAAGAACTCAGTTGCTCGCTTCACCACCTCAAGAAGAGGTGGGCTGGTCATCAGGGTTGCCGGTCCCATGCCGTACTGGCGGGTTGCCTCACAGGCCGCCTCGATCACTCTGGGGTCCCCGTGCAAGGTGTAGTAACTGGTTCCGCAGAAGTAATCCACTTCACGCCCATCGATCAGCATCCTGGGACCCAGTGCAGATCCCATCGTCTTGATGTCCGGGGCCATTTCCTGCTGTCCTCCCCTTTTCATGGGAAAATAGCCTCCTCAGTTCATCGCATAACGAACGATTCTAGATTCTTCAAGAACGAAGGATCAATAGTGGCCCCAAGTCCTGGACCATCAGGGAGAGTGATTTTACCCCCGTTGCTGTAGGTAATCCCTTCTACCACCGGATCTTCCTTCAGAAAGTCGGCGCTGTCGAGGTCGTAAAATCGAATATTAGATCGAGCTGAGGCGAGGTGAGCCGCTGCTGTCAACGCCAGCCTTGTCTCATTCATGCATCCTACCATGCAACGCATGCCAACCGCTTCGGCAATTGCATTGGTCTTTAGTGCAATGTGGATACCGCCGGATTTGGCCAGCTTGATGTTTAGGTAATCGCAGGCTCCCATCGAGATCAATCTGTAAGCGTCATGATCATCGAAGAGTGACTCATCTGCCATGATGGGAATCGTGGTCTGAGAGTTGATCCTCCGCATCGATTCAAAATCCCAAACAGCCACAGGCTGCTCACAGTATTGAATTCCTTGGTCTTCCATGCCTTTTAAGGCCTGCAATGCAGTAACATAGTCCCATCCCTGATTGGCATCGATACGTAACGGTATCTCAGGACCCAGCGCTTCACGAATGCGTCGGATGCGATCAATATCCTCTGTAGCGGTTGTACCCAATTTCACCTTAACCGCCGGGAAACCACGGTCCTTGAAATCGAGTGCGTCTTGCACCATCTTATCGGGAGTATTGATACCGATAGTACGGTCTGTGACTAGCGTGCGCTTGCCACCTCCCAGTAGTGTATACAAGGGCAAATTCGCTACCTTGCCGAGAAGGTCATATAGTGCCATATCAAAGGCGGAGATTACAGTTGGGTTCTTGGGAAGGTAGCCCATCAGTTCTCCCAACCGGTTCTCAATCTCCAGTGGATCCTTTCCGATCAATAACCTTGCCAAATCCCTTGCAGCGGCAAGGTCAGTTGCTTGCGTCTCCCCGACAATGAACGGAAAGGGGCTTGCCTCCCCCACGCCGTAGAGCTGCTCATCGGTGTTGATCTTGATGAACACGTTTCGCGCAACCTCGATTTTCCCAAGCGCGATGCGAAACGGTTCCTTGAGGGGAATATCTGCTTTGTAGACTTCTACATTCGTGATTCTCATCCTGCACTCCTTTCTCCTCTGGTTCGTTTCCTACACTTACAACACTGCTGCTTATCAGCTCTTTCCTGCGGATCTGGCCTGCAGATTGCTCCCAACTAACCTCTTTGATCGCCTTACAAACGTGGAGTGTCCCTCTATTTGAGTCTCTATGCGTGTTTTAGACCGTTACACAAACGGTCGATCTCTTCTTTTGTGTGAGTTGCCGTAACAACCAAGCGCAGGCGTCCAGGACTATCGGAAGTGGGATAGTGAACAAACGGAACGATGATGCCCGCCTCCCGAAGTCTCAAATGAAGCTTTTTTGCGCCGCTTTCATCGAGGTTTGATATGAAGAGGATCGGTGTCCCATAAAATGAGGCTTGAAATCCAAGGTTCGTCAGTTTCGAGGCAGCGTACTCTGCGTTATCTCGGAGCCTCTGCCGTAGATGCGATTCCCTCATCACAAGGTCTACAGCAGCCAGGCAAGCGCCAAGTACAGCAGGGGGAAGCGGGGTTGATCCGATGTAGGTTGTCGCAGTTTCACGAATCCTATCACAGAACTCCTTGCTTCCTGCAATGAAGCCTCCGAAGCTACCCAGGGCTTTACTCATCGTCTCCGTTTGATAGACATTGGGGGAGCGAATCTCATAGTGCTCCGGTGTCCCGCGTCCGTGTTCTCCCAGTATGCCAGTCGCGTGGCAGTCGTCCACAAGTATCTGGAAATCCCCTTCCGGTAGTATATCGAGCACCTCGTTCAACGGGGCAATCTCCCCTGTACCTGTCTCCACTCCATTGAGCGCAATGATCGCCCGATCCAATCCGCGGACGAGCTTTGCCAGCTCCTCGAGATCGTGATGGCCGTAGAATCTGACCTCCTTAACTGTCCGCGGGATCGCTTCCAGGATGCTTGGGTGAGCCCATTCGTCGCAAATGACGACGTCACCTGGGTTGGCAAGAACACTCAACAGGATCTGATTGCCGAGGTACCCCGATGCGTAGATACAGGCGTTCTCAGTTCCTTTGAATTGGGCAAGTTTTCGCTCAAGCGCAAGGTGTAATAGACCGGTTCCACTTGTTTCGCGAGACGCGGAGAAGCTGGAACCGTATTTCTTTACTGCCTCCACCGCTCCCTGCTGAAGTTCGATGCGGTCGGCAAAGCCCAAGTAGTTCGTGCCGCCAAAGTACAAATATTCTTTTCCGTTAAATGATGCCGTTGCTCCTACCGGACCCGTGAGTACCAACTGATCCGTATTGGTCATGCTCCCTCCTTTTCACATCCTCAGAACCTCTGCCGCTCCAGGAGATACTCCTTCATGGCCACCGCTCATCGAGCACCATGGCGCAACCGGGGATCCAAAATGTCCCGGGCGGCGTCCCCCAGAAGGTTGAAGCCTATTACCGTTACCAAAATAGCGAGACCTGGGAAGGTGGCGTACCACCAGTTATCTCTTAGGTAGTTTCGCCCCAAGCTAATCATTGCTCCCCACTCAGGAGTAGGCGGTTGCGCCCCGAACCCTATGAAGCTTAGGGTCGCTGCGGTGAGGAGCACCTCACCCAGGTCAAGCGTGGCCTGAATCAGGACAGGCGAGACACAATTGGGCAAGATATGGCGCATGATAATACGACTTTCGTGTACTCCAACGGCCCTGGCAGCTACGATGTAGTCGATCTCTCGAAGAACGAGGACTTGCCCGCGGGTGACCCGCGCATAGCGGGGCCACCAGATGACCACCATAGCGATGATAACGTTTTCCAGGCTGGGACCAAGGGCTGCGGCGATCGCCATGGCTAGGATCAGGGCAGGAAAGGCAAGAAAGACGTCGCTGATGCGCATTATGAGCTCGTCGATCCATCCTCCCCAGTATCCGGAGATGATTCCAAGGATGGTTCCAATACCGATTGTCAAACCCACCACTAACGTGCAAATGCGAAGGGAAATCCTGCTTCCGTAAATGACGCGACTGAGGATGTCACGGCCTACATCGTCTGTACCGAAGATGTGCGTGCTACTGGGGGGAGACAGTCGTTCAGACAAGCTCATCTTGGTAGGACTGTAGGGTGCCAGGGAAGGAGCGAAGATTGCCAGTACCACTAGAAACCCGATTATAACAAGTCCAAGAACTGCTAAGGGGCTTCTTTGAAGGCTGCGAAGGCCCCTTCGCCACTCGCTGTCGCGAGAACTTCTCCTCTTAGTATCGGATTCGCGGATCGATAAATGCATAGCTGATGTCCACAAGAAGATTAACTAGAATGTAGATAAGGGCAATGACCATAGTCACACCCATAATGGCCGGAAAATCCAGGGAAGTCATAGAACGGACGACGTAATGGGCCATCCCTGGCCAGGCAAAGATGAGTTCAGTGGCCACAGCTCCACCGAGAAGTTCCCCGTAAGCAAGGCCGACAACTGTAAGGGTGGGAATCAGAGCGTTTCGGAGAGCGTGTTTGTAGACCACAGCACGCTCTATGAGGCCCTTTGCGCGAGCTGTCTGGATGTAATCCTGCCCGAAGACATCCAGCATACTGGAACGCGTCATTCGAACCACCCTCGCAAGCACTGCGTTACCAAGGACAAATGCCGGCATCACAAGGTTCAAAAGAGAGTCTCCTAAAGCACGCCAGTCTCCAGTAAGCACACTATCCAAAATGAATAGACCAGTTATATGAGAAGGTGAGGCCCCAGTAATCCGCCCTGGGCCAGGAAGGACCCCTAGCCTTACATAAAAAACTAACATTAGGAGAAGCCCCATCCAAAATATTGGCATTGAAACGCCGATAACGGAGGTTAGTCGGCTGAACTGGTCTAGCACCTTGTCCTTATGGACAGCTGATACAATCCCCAATGGAATTCCCACGATGATGGCGAGCAACAAAGCCGTGGTGGTCAGCTCGAATGTGGCTGGGAAGTATCCGAGAATATCCGCTGCTACCGGGCGCCGCGTGAGGATCGACTTTCCTAAGTCTCCCCTAAATACGTGAGCAATGTATATTCCGAACTGGACGTAGAGCGGTCGGTCTAGACCATGTTCATGACGGAGACGTTCGATTATTTCCGGCGTAGCTCTGGGGCCAGCCATCAGTTGCGCCGCATCACCAGGGACAATATGAGAAATCAGGAAGGTAATAGCCAAAACACCAAGAACAATCGGAACAATCAGGAAGACCCGTTTAACAATATAGGTTAGTAAGTTCATGGTATCGAAGGAGGGATGCCGCTTGATGTAGAAACGGCCATCCCTCCCCCGGTTTTCTTCTTCTCAGTCGTGCTACTTTTCGATGTACATATCAGGGAAATTGGGCATGTTGAGCAACATCGGGTTGTAAACGTAACCCTTTACCCAATCCCGCATGACGATCTGGTAATTGATCTGGAGGAGATAGAGGTAAACGGCGTCACTGGTGCCGATCCATTGAATGCCACGGAAAAGCCCCAACCGTTTGTCCGGGTCAACCTCAGTCCGCGACCGGGTGACGAGTTCATCCATCACGGCATTCTTGTACCATGAACGGTTTCCGGCCAACCCCCAATTTTCGGAGTTAAACCAGAACCAGGTGAACATATCGGCATCTGCGTAGTCTGGGGTCCAATAGCCGTGAGACATATCGAAGTCTCCCTTGTCCAACTTGTCACGCAGGGTGGCCCAAGCGTAGCTTTCAATTTCGACCTTGATCCCGATCTGCGCCAGGCCCTCTTGAATGACCAGCGCCATCGGCCGCCACTCTGGAATCACAGGTGCGTGCATGATCTTGAGGGTGAACCCGCCCCCTGGATAGCCTGCCTCAGCCAAAAGCCCCTTTGCCTTCTCTAGATCTTGCTGGTACTGGAAGACGGTGTCGTCATGGCCAACCAGCCCCATCGGAACCGGCCCACGCATTTGAGTGGCGGTTCCGCGCCACAGATCGTTGATTATCCCATCATAGTTAACCGCATAGGAGATCGCTTGTCGCACCCTGACATCATTTAGATAGGGTTTTTGACAGTTCATGTACACATAGTGGCAGCAGAAGGAAGGTGCCTCGAAGACGGTAACCCCCGGGGTTCCCTTCATGGCCTCAATCTGATCTACGATGAGCTTCTCTCCTATATCGACCTCGCCGGTCTCAAGCAGCATCCGAAGATCGGCGGCCTCGGGAACGTACTTAATGACCACCTTCTCCAGCTTGGCTGGTTCGCCCCAGTAGTCGTCGTTTCTGGCAAGGACAACACGGACCCCGTGGGTCCACTCCTCAACGTAGAACGGGCCTGTCCCTGCTGAATGTTCCGTCAACCAATCCTGACCCCAGTCTCCGTTAACCTCGTGGTCCATCACGCCAGGGCCAACTATGTTTCCCTGATCGGTAGCAAAGGCTGATACGCCAGGGGCGAACGGCTCCTTTAGAATAAAGTTCACCGTATAGCCATCCACCACATCAACCCTATCAATGAACCCAAACGTCCCTGAAGGTGCAAGTGCCATGCCCAATAGGCGGTCGAAGTTGAACTTCACGGCCTCGGCGTTGAACGGCGTCCCATCGATGAATTTGATGCCTTTCCGAAGGTAAAATGTGTACGTAAGACCACCAGGGGAGACCTTCCACGACTCGGCGAGCCCCGGGGCCAACTCGGTGGTTCCCAGTTCATACTCCACCAAACGATCGTAACAGTAATAGATGGCGCGCCACGCGTTGTTGTCCACCGAAACATGTGGATCGAGCGTTCGCAGTTCCCCCGTTGCCCCGAAGATCAGGGTTTGACCTTCCGGTGAAGCTAAGGCAGTTAGGGAAAAGATCCCCACCAAAGCTGTTAACAAAAATATCACCAAGAGCCTTTTTAACATTTGCTTGTCCTCCTTCCTAGCTTTAATCTAAGCCCCCTCTCTTTCTTGATATTTTATAACCCTATTTATCACCTCCTTTATTTTTTGAGAATACATCCTTTTAGCCAATTTGTCAACCCTGACTTGTCTCACACAAGATAAGCATGAGTGGAGAAAATGCCAGGCTTCTCATCAGCCCAACTGACCCGTTTGATTGCCCAGTTGCGTCACGCCGGTTACGTACACTTACACCCTTACCAGCGTCATTGCTTTCCCAACCGATTCATCTCCGCGAAGATCGGCTCCTGCTAGCCCTGTGGATAATGGAGTGAATCCCACCGACTGGACACGTGGGTGCGGAAGTTACTACACGGCATGAAATGACTGAAAAACCACTGTGCCATGCACGTGATGATCCCCATGGGGATCATCACGTCAACTTCCGGAGGACTCAGGCTCTCTACCCCCCGGAAAGCTTAAGCTCCTATCGGTAAGCCAAAAACACAAAGTCGTTGGCTGGGAGGAATGGTTATCGCCGGTCAAACCTCACAGAAGACATGCTCAAAGTTAGGATAGCAGACCTTCTCCACCTGCGCCTCTTTCAGGCCAGCTCGAAGGAGGAGGTGAGCAATCTTTGGGTAGTCTGCAATCCCCTCAATCCCTGCTGGCATGCTTGAGATCCCGTCGAGGCGCCACCCAGGCCAACGCAGTCCTCTCCGCCGATATCGATCGCGTGGAGAGAACGTGCCGCGCCACCCAGTCGATCGACGGTCGCGGCAACGAAGCGATCTTCCCCTTGAATATCTTCTCCCTTGCCTCGGGTGTGTCGTTTGCCTCAGCCCGCTCCCTTTGATAAGCGCTCACTTCGCGGGCAAATTCCGGATCGAGGAAACCGGAATAGAGGTTGATCCCCATCACACCTCCACGGTCAGCAAGCGCTCGGATCATCCCGTCGGTGAGGTTGCGCAGGCTTGGGCAGAGGGCACGGCAGTTGGAGTGGCTGGCAATGAACGGTCGTTTCGTGACCTCGCAGACGTCGTCGAACGCCGTATCCGAGAGGTGGGAGACGTCGACCATCACCCCTAACTCCTCGGCAAGCTCGATCAGCCTCCTTCCCCTCCGCAGTGAGTGGCGTATCCTCACCAAACGCCGTCCCTGAGAATGGGTTGTCCTGCCAGGCAGGGATTAAGTTCCTCACTCCCAACCGGTAGAAGTGATGAAGAGCCTCCGCATCTCCTTCCAACGGATCGGCCCCTTCCAGGCCGATCAGCGCCGCGATTGGCCCACCCCCGCAGGCTGCACGAAGGTCGGAGGCAGTATGGACAACCTCCATCTTCCCCTCA
>JAUWYG010000169.1 GCA_030615945.1 Candidatus Bipolaricaulota bacterium
GATCACGCCCCTTAATCCATCTGGCCAGGTCAAGGTCAACGGGGAGATCTGGTCCGCCCTCAACAATACGGGGACGACGATCCCTGAGCGGCAGAAGGTGAAGATCCTTGAGGTGCGTGGGAACACCGTGCACGTCGTGACTCAACCTTGAAAGACAGATCAGAAATGGTAGCGAGCCGTGCTTGATTGAAAGGCGCTATCCTGCCCCGCGGACTCAAGAACGCCATAGGTAGTAATCTGATCTTGCCCTTTGAGTGCTCTGAACGCCTCACGATGCGGACATCAGCCTCGGCCATCAGCGTGGAGGCTCGCCGGTCCCGATGTCGAGGAGCGTCTTTACGAGCGCCCCGCTTACGGTGAACGATTATGCAAGGACTAACCCACCGTACCATATGCTGATGCGCTTGCAAATAGTAGCACTAAAAGGTGTGATCTCCACTGCTTCCTGAGTCTGGATGTTCGCTTCCAAACTTGGCCGCAGTGCTTCGAAGTTAGCCTGCTCACGTGGTCAGCTTTGCTGGCTCATCGAGAATGTCGAGGATCTTCGTGGCACAGTAGGAACGATCGCGTTGTCGCTCATAAGCGAAGCTTCCTATGATCGATTTTGGTTCGATTCGATCATAGCGTGCCGTCGTCTCGCTGCTCGAACCACGGATCAGCACTTTGCACTTGTCCTTCCACACGCCACAAGCCCTGGCTACATGCCACGCGGGTAGGGATTCGCCCATCGGAAGAAGGGGATGATCGCGTCAACCTGTCGTTCCATATCCTTGCTGTCGACGGGCTTTGAGAAGATACCGGATGCCCCCACTCGCAGGTGCGCGCGTTGTACTTCTCCATCTGGGCGACAGTCCAGATAACGGTGGGGATCGTCCGCAAGTGCGAATCCGCCTTGATCCGCTCGAAGACTTCCCACCCGTTGAGCTTAGGCATGATGATGTTGCAAACAACCAGGTCTGGGGTCCAAGCCTCGCTCCATTCACCTTGCCGATAGAGGAACTCGAGCACCTGCTGCCCGTCGGTCATGGCCTGCAGTCCGGATGGAGCCCGTGTCTTTCCTCTTCCTCAATGTACGGGCGACCAGGAAGCTTCCATCCCCTGTGACCTCACAACGATGTAGACACTCACTCTGTCAGCGATCCCAGCGCTGATCCATCATCATGCCTAGTAATCGGATTTGAAAGTGAGTGTTATCTGCATCACATTCCGGCAAGCTTGAGAAGACCCCTTAGAGCTTGCGGGCAAGAAGCATGAGGTTGTTGAGCTTCTTGCAGTCGTCGCAGCCCGGCTTGCCGTCCGGAGCTTCGGGAGGTCGTACATCTTGCGAGGTTCCTCCCCGGGCCCTCGTGCCATGGACTACACACTATGGACCATCATCCCCACGCGCTGCAAGCAACAAGCTACAGGCCGATTCACCGCACACCGCGGACAGAAATCGAGAAGTGCAAGTGCTCCAAGGTTCTTGGCTGAAATGCGAAGAATTTCGGCCATTCCTGCCTCCTTAGAACCGCTGCTTGATGTAGTCGTGCTCGTGAGAAGCCAGTTCGTTCACCTATTCGCCGGAGATTTCCGGGGATTGCCAGCCATCCGAGGTCCACGGAGAGGGGTGTGTGCCTTCGCAAATCGGCTCTCTTCCGCGGTACAGATCGCGCGCACTGCAAACTGCTCCTACTCCCCTCAGAGCTCTTTGTTCCCGGCGTTTTCTAGATGGTCCTTCCCCACTGCAATGAACTCCTGCACCTGTGAGACGACTTCTTTCGCTTGTTCGGCGGAGACATCCCTGCCGACCCCGTAGTCGCCAACATTGCGAATGTCCTTTGCGTCAATCAGCCAGCGATGCAGTTTGGCGTTGAGCCGTCCTGATTTGGCAAACTCGCGGCCAAAGGCCCCGATCACACCCCCGGGGCTGGAATATGCCTTTCCCAACGAGGCAAGTAGCGCTTCGGCAACATAGAACATGGAGTAGTAAGCGCGAGAAGCCGCAAAACCATGGTGCCCTTCTGTAGCGAGTATCTGCGCTGCGGAAAGGCTTTCCTCAGCCTTAG
>JAUWYG010000159.1 GCA_030615945.1 Candidatus Bipolaricaulota bacterium
TTCGATCTCGATGGCACCCTGGTTCGCTATCGTGGGGTTGAGTTTGAGTCGAGCTGGGGCGCGATTGCTGCTGCCGCTGGAGTGAAGGCCCAATCGCAACGCCTGCTCGACGAGTATCTTCCGCGCCGCGATTTATATCCCGAGTGGGTAGAGCGTGACGCCGCGCTTCTCACTGGCATTTCTGTGCAAAGCGTGACGGAACGGATCTTCCCGCCCCCCTATGCTGCCGGTGCCCGTGGGACGGTAGCCCGGCTCCGCGGGCGTTATCAGCTAGGGATCCTTTCTTCTGGGGTAGACCTCGTCGCGGAATACGTGCGTGACGACCTTGATCTTGAGTTCGCTGTCTCTAATCACGTTTTTATTGAGGGCGGGCGTTTCACGGGTAAGAGCCAGACCATCGTCGACCTGTGGGCGAAGGATGCGGTGATGAAACAGATCACAGAAGAGCGCGGCCTTGCGCTTTCTGAGATCTGCTATATCGGCGATCACATGAACGATGTCCCAGTGATGCGAATCGTCGGTCTGTCGATTGCTTTTAACCCCAAGGATAAAGAGCTAGAGCGGATCGTCGATTACGTTACACACGACTTTGCAGAAATCCCGGAACTCATCGAGAAATTCGAAGATAAAAAATGATGTGATGTGACCGCGCGGCTCACCCGAGCCGCGCGGCTGGTTGCTCGCGTTAGATCATCTTTGCTTCCCTACGGAAAACTGAAATAGAGGCCAACTCCTCCACTTAGATCCCAGGTGCCCGAGAGCGCGCCCCACACGTAGAACGAGAACCAATCGAGCGCGAATCCGATATCGAATCGCTGTTGGGAAAACCCGACCGGTATCAGAGAGAAAGTGGTTTTGCTGGCGATGCTGAATCCATCGACACCAAGAGAAAGGTCAAACCAGACATCGTCGGCAAATGAAGGGTAGATTGTGGCCAATGTTCCAATTCCGCCGGAGAACGACGCTCCATTTAGCGGCATGTCAAACATGGTTGCCTCGCCGTAGATGCTCGCTGAGTCAAATGCGAGAGGAAAAGGGAAAACTCCTATAGATAGCTTGCTTCCAAGTGTAAGCCAATTCCATGTGTACGCGAGCCCAAAAGTCTGGGAAACACTTAAGGCTGCCGCGTAACTGAGGGAAGTCTTGCTGGATAGCGTGAAGCCAGCAAAATCCAAGTAAAGGCTGAACCAGGAAACATCCGCAAAGGACGGATACACCGTCATTTCGCTGCCGAGCGTTGCGCTCAGACTTAGACTTACTACATCCTCCTGTGCCCCTACCGCCGCCGTCATCGCGAACAGAAGAAACAGGGCAATGAGAATAAGGCTTAACCGTCTCATGTGAAACCTCCTCTTTGGACAGTACTCGAACTAAAGAGTAATAAACGCCGTGTTGCGAGCAAACGCTAAGGTTCGATCTGTTTTCTCACTTGCGCACTGACACAGGTGCGGGGTGTCCACATTAAGCGGTGACAGGTAGCCCCAGTAAACACCCCAGTCGGCGCTCTTAGGCGACTGCCTTGGAGATGATACGGAGCTGATGGTGACAAGGCTCCAGTCGCTTTAGGTATGGCGATAGAGGAGGCTCCTCTGGAAGCTACTTCTTAGGTAACAATTCGGTTCGTTATGTCCCGAAGATGCGATCTCCAGCGTCTCCCAGTCCGGGAAGAATGTATCCATGCCCATTTAGCCGTCGGTCAAGGGCGGCTGTGTAGATGGGTACGTCCGGGTGGGCCTGGACGAGAGCCTCTGCTCCCTCGGGTGCGGCGACAAGACAGAGGAACTGGATCTTTTTTCCGCCTCCTTTCTTGATGAGATCGACCGCAGCAACCGCGCTTCCACCGGTGGCGAGCATTGGGTCAACGATGATCACCTGTGCATCTTCAAGCTCCGCTGGGAGCTTGGAGTAGTATTCTATCGGCTTCAAGGTCTTAGGGTCCCGGTAGATCCCGATGTGGCCAACCTTCGCGGTGGGAATAAGATTTAATACACTACTAAGCATCCCCGTTCCGGCGCGCAGGATGGGAACGAGGACGATCGGCACGTCAAGAACTTTCCCGATCGTCCGCTCAAGCGGAGTCACCACCTCCACCTCGCGTAGAGGGTAGTCGCGGGTTATCTCGTAGACCATGAGTGCGGTCAGCTCCTCGAGCAGGAGGCGGAAGTTGTGGTTATTGGTAGCGATGTTGCGCAGACGGGTCAGCTTGTTCTGGATCAGTGGATGGTCAAGGATGTGCAGATTCGACATCAGTCCCCCAGAAACGTGGTATCACCTTTAAGATACCAGATCTGACCTTCTCTCACAAGAAACCGTCTCCGTGGAGTGTCCTTCTTAAAGGGGGCATGGAAAACTCGGTTCATGCAAGTTCTCGTCATTGTAAAGGATTAGTACAGGC
>JAUWYG010000056.1 GCA_030615945.1 Candidatus Bipolaricaulota bacterium
TGGGGATCGATCGAGTCGTCACCCACCTCGGCGCGCACAAAGAAACTGGGACAGAAGCAGGAATTGCCCGTATCATCACCGCACTCGACCGCGTTCTTTCCTCTGATTCCGTCCGCAGGTACCCACACGTGCACGTGCTCCTCGAAGATACCGCTGGAACAGGGACAACAATGGGAACGACCTTCTCCGAGCTGGGAGCGATCATCGGCTCTCTTCTAGACGCAAGCCGTGTGGGGATCTGCCTCGACACCTGCCATGCTTTTGCTGCCGGCTATGAGCTCCGTACTTGCGAGGGACTCGCGGAGACCTTGAAGACCCTCGACCGCGAGGTGGGCCTGGAGCGTCTTAAGGTGATCCATCTGAACGATTCCAAGTACCCGCTCGGCTCCCGTCACGATCGCCACGCCCACATCGGCCATGGCGAGATCGGGATGGAAGGTTTCTCCTTGATCGTGAACCATAAGGCGTTACGCGACCTTCCATTCATCCTTGAAACCCCAAAAAAGTTCGATGGCCAAGCGGATGCTGACCGGATAAACTTAGACCTAGTCCGATCACTACGCCGGGAATAAGGAGAGCCCATGAAGCTATTTATCGACACGGCAAACGTCCCTGAGATCCGTGAGATGGCCTGGCTCATAAACGGGGTAACCACAAACCCGACCCTGGTGGCGCGGGAGAAGCGGCCCTTCAAAGAGGTCATCGCCGAGATCTGCGAGATCGTGGACGGCCCGGTGAGTGCCGAGGCGACCGCCCTCGATGCAGAGGGGATGATCACCCAGGCGCGCGAAATTTCGACTATTCACGAGAACGTCGTGATCAAAATCCCGATGACCGAGGAAGGGATGAAAGCGGTCAAGACCCTGTCTCAAGAGGGAATCCGCACGAACGTTACCCTCGTCTTCTCGGCAAACCAGGCGCTTCTAGCGGCAAAGTGCGGCGCGAGCTTCGTCTCCCCTTTTGTTGGGAGGATCGACGACGTCGGCGGAGATGGAATGGACCTCGTCTCACAGATCCTCGACGTTTACACGGCCTACGAATACTCGACCGAGGTGATCGTGGGGAGCGTGCGCCATCCTAGGCACGTGCTCGACGCCGCCCTCCTCGGCGCTGACATCGCCACTGTTCCCTATGCCGTGTTGAAGAAGCTCTTCAACCATCCGCTCACCGATGTGGGAATCAAACGGTTTCTCAAGGATTGGGAAGGGGTGCCTAAATGAATTTCGAGCGCTACGAGGGGACGCGTGACGCCTATGGTGCAACCCTGGCAGCGCTCGGTCACGAGGATGAGAGGATCGTCGTTCTCACGGCTGACCTTGCCGGGTCAACCAAGACCGGCCTATTTGCCAAGGAGCACCCAAAGCGGTTCTTTAACATGGGGGTCGCTGAAGCTGACATGATGGGGGTCGCTGCTGGACTGGCCATGAGTGGATACCGGCCGTTTGCCTCCACCTTTGCCGTCTTTGCCACCGGGAAGGCGTGGGAGCAGGTTCGCCAGGTAATCGCCTACCCCAATACACCTGTGCGGATTGTCGCCACCCATGCCGGCCTCACCGTCGGCGAGGACGGGGCAAGCCACCAGATGCTTGAAGACATTGCCAACATGCGTGTACTGCCGAACATGGCAGTGATCGTCCCGGCCGACGCGATAGAGGCACGCGCCGTAACGCGTTTTGTTGCTGGCTACGATGAGGGACCGGTCTACGTCCGCCTCGCGCGCGCTAAGTTCCCGGTCATCCTTAAAGAAGATTACGCTTTTGAATTGGGAAAGGCCTCAACCCTCGCCGAAGGGACCGATGTATCGATCTTCGCCTGCGGGGTGATGGTCTCTGCCGCGATTCAAGCGCGTGATAAGCTCGCCAAAGAAGGAATTTCAGTCGAGGTAGTTAATGTCTCCACGATCAAGCCACTCGATAAGGAGACGCTCCTCGCCTCGTCAAAAAAGACCGGCGCGGTGGTAACCGCCGAGGAGCACCAGGTCTCCGGCGGGCTAGGAAGCGCCGTCTGCGAGCTTCTTTCAGAAGAGCTTCCCACCCGCGTGGTACGCGTAGGGGTGCATGATCGATTCGGCCAGTCGGGAAGCGCGGATGCACTCATCGCTCACTACGGCCTTGACACAAGCGGGCTTCTAGCTGCAATCAAGCAGGTGCTTCACCACTAGCGGTACCACTTACAGGCACACGTCTAAAAGGAGGATCACCCATGAGCGCCCTCACCCACCTGGAGTGCTCCTTTTGCAAAAAGGAGTATGAGGCAGATGAGCTTCACACCCTGTGCCCCGCGTGTGGCAAACCGTTGCTTGCTCGCTACGACCTAAAACGAGTCAGGGAGGAATGGTCCAGAGAAGACCTTGCAGTCCGTGTGGCGTCGCTGTGGCGTTATCAGGAGGTCCTCCCCGTTCTAAATGAGGAGAATGCCATCAGTCTAGGGGAGGGGCACACCCCACTCCTGCGGGCAGAGCGCCTGGGGAGGAAGCTTAAGATGAGGAACCTCTTCATCAAGGACGAGGGTCTAAATCCCACCGGCTCATTCAAGGCGCGGGGGCTGTGTATGGCTATCTCGCGTGCTAAAGAGCTGGGGGTAAGCGAAGTGGTGATCCCTTCGGCGGGAAACGCCGCCGGCGCGATGGCCGCCTATGCCGCTAAAGCGGGGATGAAGGCACATGTATTCATGCCTCAGGACGTACCACTTCCGTTTCGGCTGGAGTGCGAGGCGTACGGGGCACAGGTCACGCTCGTTCCCGGACTGATCACCGACTGCGGCCAGCAGGTGAGGCAGGCTGCGGCCAAGCACGGCTGGTTCGACGTCTCCACCCTCAAGGAGCCCTACCGCCTTGAAGGGAAAAAGACGATGGGTTACGAACTGGCGGAGGCCTTCGACTGGCAACTTCCCGACGTCATCATTTACCCAACCGGTGGGGGGACCGGTCTTATTGGGATGTGGAAGGCGTTTGCCGAGATGGAGGCCCTCGGTTGGATCGGGAAAGATCGGCCCAGGATGGTCGTGGTGCAAGCACAAGGTTGCGCCCCGATTCCACGTGCCTTCGAAGCCGGGGAGGAGTTTACGACACCGTGGGAGAACGCGGCGACAGTTGCCGCCGGTCTACGTGTTCCCGTGGCAGTCGGCGACTTTTTGATCCTGCGCGCGGTACGAGAGAGCAACGGCACGGCTCTCGCTGTCTCGGATGATGCCTTAGTTGCTGCCCAGAAGCGCATGGCCAGCCGTGAGGGGATCTTCGCCTGCCCTGAAGGCGGCGCCACTCTCGCCGCCCTGGAGACGCTCCTTGCCAAGGGCTGGCTCATGCCTGATGAGACGGTCGTCTTGTTCAACACCGGTACCGGCCTCAAGTACACTTAAAACACTGTCGAGGAGCTGGACTGTCTATCTTCGCTGGCTCAACACTTCTTCACGCGGGTAGTCGCGGCCGCCTTTAAAAATGCGGCGCACTTTGAAAAGTGCACCGCACTCTATATTGCTGTCTCTTTAAGCTTTTATACTATAGAGCAACCACGTCTTGCGCTTGGGGGCCTTTCTCCCCTTCGGTGACCGTGAACTCCACCTTCTGTCCTTCATCCAACGAGCGATAGCCCTCGCCGCGAATGGACGTAAAGTGCACGAAGATGTCTTCGCCTTCCTCGCGCTCGATGAAGCCGAACCCTTTAGAGTCGTTAAACCACTTAACAGTACCGGTTTCACGCTCTGCCATAATCAGTCTTCCTCCTTCTTGCTGGGTGTTTAATCGAGGCAGAACGTTCTAAGCGGGCATCAGAAAAACTGTACTCCAAACTAAAACGACTGCACGACTACCAACAACACAAAAAGTGTAGTACTGGTCCGCTCCCTTGTCAAGGTGGAGATTAAGCTCGCCTGGATCGTGAGCTTTTCACCTCAGAGAAGGAGATACCCGTCCCTTTGTGCTCGATGGCCTATTTTCGCCCCAAACCCACGCCAGGTGCTCCACAGAGAGTTTCCGGGTGAATCGGCTTACTAGAAGGAGCACGATCAAGCCGATGGCGGTCCCCGGGATGAAGCCGTGCAGGCCGAAGGGCGATCCAAGTGCCATCCAGATGAGGGATACTGCCAAGCCACTTCCCATCGAGGAGAGGACGCCCCAGCGCGTCGCACCCTTCCAGTAGATTCCGAAGAGAATCGGCCACAGGCAGGTGGAGGCGATCACCGCCCAAGCAAAGGCCGTGAGCACCAGCACCAAAGCCGGTGGCCGCAGCGCGATCCCAAGCGAAAACAGACCCACCACGGCGCTGGTAATCCGACTGTAGCGAAAGGCCTGTTTCTCCGAGAGCGGTTTACCGAGCCCTTTCTGAGCAAAATCATGGACGATGGCGCTTGAGGTGATGATCAACACGGAGACGAAGGTGGACATGCCGGCAGCGATCACCCCGGCGAGGAAGATCGCTCCGCCCCACGGGGATAGGACGGTCTTAGCCAACGTGGGAATAGCAAGGTCGGCGTTGGTAAGCCCGGGATGGAGGACTCTTGCGATCGCACCATCGAGGTAAGGGAGCAAAGCCATGCTCCCGCCCAGCGAGGTAACCACCGTCCCAATTCGCAGAACATCGACGCTCTTAATCGAGTAGAACCTGACCAGAAGCTGAGGCATTCCCCAGACGCCGAAGCTGACGATGAGGGCGTAGGAGATCAACCCAACCCAACCCAGCCCAGCCCCAGGCACCGGGTGTTTCGACTAGGCCCGATCGACCGCTGCGAGTGCCGCGTTGGTCGCCGACCGGCTCGCTGGGTCGTAGGCGCAAGAGATGTAACCCCGATCCTGCCCAGTTCACTTGATCCCTAGCTGCCTGAAGTCAGGGTAGTCGCACTTAAGCTAAAACAGTAAAAAGCCTCGCGACCCAGGCAAGCTCATCCTTTACCTTGACAACAACATGAAACCATGCTAGAGTTCAGAGGTTGTTGGCAGTCGTTCTACTTGAAGTGAGGCTTATGCCAACTCGGTTTAGAACGCTCTGTCTCAATAGAAAGCTTGATAGAAAGGAGGATGAATACTTATGGCAGAGCGTGAAACCGGTACTGTTAAGTGGTTTAATGCCACTAAAGGGTTCGGCTTCATCTCGCGCGAGGAAGGCGAAGATATCTTCGTACATTTCAGTGCCATTCGCGGCGAGGGCTACCGCACATTGAACGAAGGTCAGCAAGTGGAGTTCACGGTCACCGAAGGGGAGAAAGGCCCCCAAGCGCAAGACGTGGTCGTGCTAACTTAAAAGACAAAGCTACATCGAATGAAATGCGATGCATTCAGACTAAGCAGTGCGCGATTCCTATACTAAAATGAGACCTTAGTTCGGCGGGTGGAAAAGTTCTCACGATAAGTTGAACGCCCATAGCGGACAACCAGACCGAGTAACATCTTGTCCCGCGTACTCGAGCCTTTGCAGGCTGCTTGTAATCTGCTTTGAAAGTAGCAGCATGCTCAAAAGGGAAGATACGCTACGGTTACTTCTTTTTAACGATCTCTTTGGCAAACACACACGGCCCCGGCCATAGCAGCGATGATCACCCACTCGATGGCGCGCAGGTACTCGCAGGTGATCTTCTCACCGGTGATTTCCTCCTCAAACTGTTCTCATGCTCCGAGTGCGTGTGGGTAGATCCAGGGAATTCCCGCTTAGGCCTTGGATAATGTGTCCTTTACCCAAGTCAAGGGAGAAAGGCTGACCTCTTTCTTATCGGGTTTCTTTTCCGATCGCAAAGTGGTTAAGAGATGCGCTGTTTTACTCCGAGGTTTGTTCGTGTATGATGCAAGAAAGACGGTTTTTAAGTTCCCATGAACAACGGGCAGACGTTGACACACAACAGCACAAGCAAGGTGCTATGAGGATACCACAGGAAAAACACACGGTCACACCCCAGCCCCACAGGCTCACCCTGGGAGAAGAGATCGCCAATGCCATTACCCACGGTATCGGGGCTGGACTTAGTGTGGCCGGGTTGACACTGCTGGTCACTTTGGCCACCGTGCGCAGCGGCGATGTCTGGCACATTGTTAGTTTCAGTATTTATGGCACCACCCTTGTCCTTTTACACCTGGCATCGACGCTCTATCACAGCTTTCAAGTTCCCCGTGTTAAACTTGTCTTCAAAATCATTGACTACGGCTCGATTTATCTACTGATTGCCGGCACGTATACACCTTTTCTCCTGATCAGCCTGCGGGGAGTGTGGGGATGGGCGTTGCTTGGCGTTATTTGGGGATTGGCTGCTGTAGGCATCGTCATGAGATCCCTCTTCATCGGCCGTTTTAGGAAGCTCTCCGTTTTGACCTACGTTCTGATGGGATGGCTATGTGTGATCGCCTTCAAGGAGATGTTGGCAAGGATTCCCTTCGGTGGATTGATCTTGTTGGTCGCCGGGGGGATCGTGTACACGCTTGGTATCATCTTCTATGCGTGGAAGAAGCTTCCCTACAATCACGCTATCTGGCACCTGTTTGTCATGGGAGGAAGCATCTGCCACTACTTTGCCGTCCTCTTCTACCTGTTGCCCAAGGCTTGATATCCGATCCCGCTCTACCTGGTGGAGGCCCTGGTTACCACCGGGAAGGGAACATGTTCCCCACCAATAGTGAAACCCTAAGGACTGTGAAACGCCCACACCTAGTACTACCGCAGTCCCTACGGCTTGCCGATCACGTAAGTACTCGTTGCGAACGAACAGGTTGGCATTTACGCTAACGACCGATAGAGAAAAGTCCTAAAGGGGGAATTTCAATGCCAAACCCGGTGATTGACTGCTTGATGAACCATCGATCGATCCGCACGTTCAAACCCGACCCTATCGAACCCGAGACGCTCGATCTGATCCTCCGCGCGGGAACGCGCGCTGCCAGTGCAGGTAACCTTCAACCCTACGCACTTGTCGTCATCGACGACCCGAACCGATTAGAGAAGATGGAAGTCAAGGCACCCGCGGCGATCATCGCCCTGGTCGACCAGTACCGTCTCAAGCGTTGGTTTGAACTGAACGATGCACCGTTCTACAACGATCAGGCGATCAACCTTTTTATCTCGTACTGGGATGCGGTGATCGCGCTGCAGAACATCGTCATCGCTGCGGAGAGCCTCGGCCTGGGGACAGTATACGTTGGGATGATCCTCTCCACCGACGTACAGAAGCTTCTCGGAGCGCCGGAGTACGTGGCCCCTGCCGGGTTGGTCTTCCTCGGCTACCCGGACGAATCGCCGCAGTTGCGGCCACGCCTGCCGCTTGAAGCGGTGGTGCATCGAAACGACTACCACATGCCGACCGACGATGAGATCCGTTCCTTCTATCGCGATAAGGACCGGGAATGGGACGAGGTAAGTGAGACAAGAAAAGACAAGCTCAGCAAGAAGGGCATCCACAACTACGCGCAGGCGATCACCCTCGGCCACTACACACCGGAGTTCATCAAAGGAGAAAGTGAGAAGCTCATCGCGAACATCAAGAAAGCCGGATTTCACTTGTGGAAGGAGAGGTCAAAGACCAAGCAGGACTGAGATTGTCGTTAAGAGTCGGGAGCCGCTTCCTTCGTCGTCGTTGTTCATCGGCCTGAGCCACGCAGGAGTTCAAAAAGGCGACTTTTTCTACTTCGGGATAGAGCTCTCCTGGCGCGTTAAAGGACCCCTCATCCATGCGAAGGTAACGTACATCACACAAATCGTATGAAACTGAACGTGATGTATGTCACAAACGAAAGCGCCCAAGATAGAACTCCCACCCAGAAGTTAGCGCGATCTAGGGGGTGTCGAGGGGCCATTGAAGTCTCCTATCCAGAACCCTGGAAAGGTTATCGAGGTTGGGTTAGAAGATATATCTTGGCATTCCGCTCGACCAGCTGGCAGATGAGCAGGGCTTCATTGAGGCTTTGCCCGAAGCCGACTACCCCATGGCGGGCGAGGATCAGCGCCTTGCTCGGGATCCCCTGCAAGATGTCGGCGGCCTGATCGGCCAACTCCTGCGTTCCAGCGGGAACAAAGGGCGCCACAGGGACAGGCCCTTTGATGACGGCCTCTATCTCCTCAGTGAGCATCGGAAGTTCGTTTGTCAACATACTAAGGGTAACTGCGTTCGTGCTGTGAGTGTGTACGATCGCCTGGGCATCGGGCCGGGCACCGTAGATCGTCACGTGGAGCCGAAACTCGGACGACGGCTCCCGCCCGCCGGCCAATTTCTTTCCGGCCAGTTCAAGCGTCACGAGGTCCGCTGGCTCCATCTGGGAGTAATCCAGGCACGTCGGCGTAATCAGGATGCGATCGTCCTGGCGACAGCTCACGTTGCCGAAGCTTCCTACGACCAAGCCCAGCCCGGCCATTCGCCGTGCAGTGGTGATAAGATCTTCAATCGTGCAGCACATTCTCGATCGCCTCACTTAAAGGAGGTCTTAACACGCCCTGCTCGGTGATGATCGCCGTGATCAGGCCGGAAGGCGTCACATCGAACGAGGGATTGCGAACATTGACACCTTCGGGTGCAATTCGAACATCTCTCATCTGTGTAACCTCACTTGGGTCTCGTTCTTCGATCGGGATCTGGCTTCCATTCTTGATCGTGGGATCAACCGTGGATGTTGGCGCGGCGACGTAGAAAGGAACTTGATGGTGATGGGCGAGCACCGCGAGAGGATATGTCCCGATTTTGTTCGCCGTGTCGCCGTTTCGTGCGATCCGGTCAGCACCGACCACCACGGCATCCACCTCGCCGCAAGCCATGAACGAACCGGCCATTGAATCGGTGATCAACTCGAACGGGATCCCCTCCTGCTTCAGTTCCCACGCGGTGAGCCGTGCGCCTTGCAACCGCGGCCGCGTCTCATCGACCAGCACTTTCTTGAGTTTTCCCGCCTCCCACGCCGCACGAACGATGCCGAGCGCGGTGCCATATCCGCCCGTTGCCAATGCACCGGCGTTGCAATGAGTGAGGATCGTCGCTCCGTCTGGGATTAGCTTAGCACCATAACTCCCAATTCGTTTGTTCGCCTCGATATCTTCCTCGTGAATCCGCTTTGCTTCATCCAGAAGTGTTTCCTTAAGGAATTCCAATCCCGTGTCGCGATTTTCGCGGAACACCTGCGTCATTCGCTCAAGCGCCCAGAACAGGTTTCTCGCCGTCGGCCGAGTGCCTGTCAATTCTTCGATGACTTTTTTGAAGTGCTCATCAAGCACCGCTCCATCCGTGAGAGCCTGAATACCCAA
>JAUWYG010000042.1 GCA_030615945.1 Candidatus Bipolaricaulota bacterium
TCGGGTCTTGCCTGCCTTACATGAACTCTGTCAGGAACAAACCTCTCAACGTCGGAGACAAGCTCCGACGCTACGAAAAAATGGATGTAGCGTCGCACCTTGTGTGCGACGTTATCCCTGGTACGACACAGCGCTACATCAAGCTGCAGCATAAGGACCAACTCCGTTTAGATCTTTAGCTTTCTGCCTCCTAACGCCCCTTTAGCTTGCTGCGGGGTTCTTCATTCAACATCAATCGGTGGTTAAGAGCCGTCCCCTAGTCCAAAGGGTCTCGGTGTGCCAAGAGCCCAGGGGCACAAAAAGACTATAGGGTTCTTGCCCGTTGCGAAGCGTTGACAGGGCAGATGCTCTTTAGTATCATTCCTACACTTGTTAAGTATTCCCTGAGTAGGAGGTGCCATTTCCCTCGTGGAAGTTGGTGAAAGACGATTACCAAAGCGTGTTGGAAATGCTATTCATGCCGTAGGCAGGAGAAAGCGCGCCACGGCGCGTGTTTACCTCTCTGAGGGTGAAGGGACATTAGTGATCAATGGTCACCCAGCAGAGGATTACTTCTCCTCCTACTTGGACGCCCCTGAGCACCTGGAAAAGACTCTCAAACAGCCGTTCTACGCGACTGGAACCAACGGGAAGTTCGACGTGAAGGCGCGGGTGGCCGGCGGTGGTTACACTGGCCAGTTGGAAGCGGTGCGCCTGGGGATCGCGCGCGCCCTGCTGGGGGTGACCGAGGAGTACAGGACCCCTTTGAGGCAAGCAGGTCTGCTCACGCGTGACTCCCGCGAGGTGGAGCGAAAGAAGTACGGCCGCCGCAAGGCGCGTAAGAGCGAGCAGTACTCCAAGCGATAACGATAACGGAGGATGTGTTGAAAAAAGATATCCATCCTGAGCTGAAACGCGCCGTGGTCCGGTGCGGCTGTGGGGCGGAGTTCGAGACGCTTTCCACTGTGGAGGAGATGCACGTTGACATCTGCTCCAAGTGTCACCCGTTCTTCACCGGTGAGGCACGGTTCGTCGACACTGAGGGGCGCGTTGAGCGATTCCAGCGAAAGTACGGGAACAAAGAGAAAGGGAATTAAACAATGCCGCCAGTCGGCGGGCAGGCGGTCATTGAGGGAGTTATGATGCAAAACGGCGGTCGCATCGCGGTCGCCGTTCGTCGTGAATCCGACGGGAAGATTATCGTGCGTGACCTCCCCGCCCGGGTCCGCTTCAAGCGGCTCGGTGAGATCCCGTTTATCCGTGGCTTGTTCCGCCTATTTGACATGCTCTCCCTGGGGATCCGGGCGCTCAACTTGTCCACTAAGCTGGCTTTCCCCGAGGAGGAACAGCTAGGGAAAGGTGGGACAATTCTCACTTTTTCCCTCGCCATCATCATTGCCGTTGGAGGGTTCGTCATTCTGCCCCTCTACCTCACCAATATCGTACCTGGCCTGCGGATGGGAAACTCCGTCCTGTTTAACCTGGTGGAGGGTCTGATCCGGATCACCTTCTTTTCGCTTTATCTGGTCATCATTTCGCGAATGAAGGACATCCACAGGGTTTTTCAGTACCACGGTGCTGAGCACAAGAGCGTTTACACCTATGAAGCCGGGGAGGAGCTGACCGTTACAAACGCCCAGAAGCACATCACTCTTCACCCCCGATGCGGGACAGCCTTCCTGATGATCGTTCTTGTTATCTCGATCCTCATCTTTTCGCTCGCGGGAAATCCGACTTTGTGGTTGAAGACCCTGACACGCATCCTCCTTATCCCGGTAGTGGCAGGGGTCTCCTACGAGGCATTGCGTTTCAGCGGAAAGCACTATCACCACGGCTGGGTAAGGTTGCTCACTAAGCCAGGGCTGTGGCTGCAGCGATTGACCACGGCCGAACCGAGCGACGACATGGTCGAGGTGGCGATCGCTTCGCTGAAGCGGGTGACTGAATCACCTGGTGTGTCCCCATCACTCAAACCACAGTGAGCATAACTGACGAGAAACCGTCTTAAGTTCGCCTAACTATCGACATCCTACGGATTACGCGTGCTACAGGAATAGCGAGGGCTCGGGCGCAAGCGAGAAGGGGTGGGACTCTCCACAGCTTAGGTGGTGGAAAGCGCCGGCCGCGGCGATCATTGCCGCGTTGTCGGTACAAAGATCTATCGGCGGAAAGAGAACATCGATTCCGCGTTCGCCTGCACGGACGAGGAGTTGTTGACGTAGGCGCGAGTTTGCCGCCACCCCACCGACAACGACCAGCCGCTCAAGGTGATAACGCCGTGTAGCCTCGATTGACTTCTTCGCCAAGACATCGACCACGCTTTCCAGAAACGAGGCGGCAATATCTTCCCGCTTCTCACTCGGGTGTTTTCTCAGGTGGTACAGGACCGCGGTCTTCAACCCAGCAAAGCTAAAGTTAAAGCCAGGGGTGCCCTCCATCGGCCGGGGGAAACGGATCGCTTTGGGATTGCCCTCCTGAGCGAGGCGGTCGAGTTGTGCTCCAGCAGGATAGTCAATTCCAAGCAGCTTTCCCACCTTGTCGAGCGCCTCACCGGCGGCATCATCCACAGTCGAACCGACCAGCTGATAGCGGCCGTATTGCTTCACTACGATAAGGATGGTGTGCCCGCCGGAGACGATCAGGGCCATGAACGGAGGCTCCATCTCCGGAGCATTCAGCCGGTGCGCAAAGATGTGCCCTTCAAGGTGGTTGACACCGATAAACGGGACCCCGAGGCCGAAAGCGAGTCCCTTGCCGTGGGAGAGGCCGACAAGTAGCGGCCCGACAAGCCCCGGGCCGTAGGTGGCAGCAACGAGGGATACATCGCCCATGGAGATCCCTGCCTGTTCAAGTGTTTCCCTGACCAGATAAGGGAGCTTACGCAGGTGGTCACGGGAGGCAACCTCTGGGACGACCCCACCGTAGCGGGAGTGTAGCTTTGCCTGGGAGTAGACAAGGTTGGCGAGGAGCTTCGTCTCTTCCTTAAGGACGGCGACGGCGGTCTCATCGCAGGAGGTCTCGATTCCCAGGGTGTAGGAAGGGGTGTTCATAAAAAGCCTCCGCTTTATACCTTAAAGCTTGCTTCTGGGAGGAAAGCGGGAATTCGCCGCAGGCGCCATCCGCCATTAGCTGGCACAGGGCAAAGGAGCTTTGCCAGCGGTATTAGGTTGCGACGTTGGGTAAAGACAACAATTGCTCTTACTCCTGGCCGGGGAGGTGCCCCCTTAACGTCGGAGAAAAGCTCCAGCCAACGTCGGGGATAAACTCCTTGGGGGGTGTAATACTCCGTTTGGTGCTTATTACACCCCCCAGAGCTACGAAGGAAGGTTGTAGCATCGGGTCTTGCCTGCCTGCACGTATTCCTGTCTGCGTCGCGGATGCGACAGGCAGGCGCACGCAGACAGGTGCCCGACGTTTCCTCCGAGTGTGCGACGTTATCCCTGGTACGACACAGCGCTACATCAAGCTGCAGCATAAGGACCAACTCCGTTTAGATCTTTAGCTTTTTGCCTTTGAATGCCCCTTTAGCTTGCTGCGGAGTTCTTTACTGGATGTACTCAGGTTTTAACACGCCGATATAGGGGAGGTTGCGATAAAGCTCCCCGTAATCCATCCCGTAGCCGACGATAAACTCATCCTGCTTGAGCACAAACCCGGTGTAATCGATATCGATCGGCATCTTGCGCCGTACAACCTTATCAACAAGGGTGCAGATTCTGATCGATGCAGGCTTGCGCGCTAAGAAACCGCGCTTTAGGTAGTCGATCGTGTGGCCGGTGTCGATGATATCCTCCACGATTAACACGTCACGGCCTTGGATCGGTCGCTCCAGGTCCTTGATCAGACGGACCGCCCCGGGGGAGGTTCCATTCCCATAAGAGGCAACACAGATAAAATCGTACTCGACTTCGGTCGGGATCTGGCGCACCAAATCGGCCATGAAGAGCAGCGCTCCGCGCAAGACACAGATCAGGACGAGCGGACGCCCGTGGACATCGCGGGCCAGCCCGCCTGCACCGTAGTCGTGCGAGATCCTCTGCCCAAGATCCTTTGCCCGAACCCGAATCGCCTCTTTGCTGAACAGGACCTTTAAGATCCTGTTTTCGAGCACTTCCTCGTTCAATCCTGACCTCCTCCTGGGGCTCAATCGCGTACGTGAAAACGCCCCTCCAGCTTCTCCATCCTCTGCGTGATCCCCCCGTACTCGAGGTCGGCGTAGGGGAGCATAGCCGGCCCGGAGAACCCCTGTGCTCGGATGTCGTGTGCCTTCTCCGCGACCCTGTTTCTGATCCAATCCCAATACGGGTGGTCGAACGCGTCGGCCGACTCGGTCAGCCTCCCCTCGTGTACACAAAAGGCAAGACAAGAGACGATCGGTGGGCCGTCGAAGAAGGAGATGCCGGTCCTCGCCTTCACGGGCATCAACGGGCCGGTATGGCTTCCGCGCATAAACCCGGCGACGAGGTGCCCGATCTCGAACGGGGCGAGGACCTCCCCGGTCGCTGGGAAGTTCTTCTGGGTGCGGACGAGCATGATCGGATCGTCCTTGCCCACGTATTTGCCGGCGATGTTGCGCAGCCGTGTGGTGCTACAGGCAACGGCCTGCTCCCCGTCGGCGCGGGAGCGGATCGCCTCCACCACAAAGCGCCCGTTGTCGCGCAAAAGCGCCGCGAGGTCATAGGCCTCCTCTGGGGTGTTAAGCTCGATCACCCGGTCCCCTTCCGTGTGCGCAACATCCATCACAACGAAAGTGAACCCTTTTCCCACCGCTGGGGAGAGGATCAGGCCAGCGTTGTACATCGGGTCGACGAACGCCAGGTAGAGCGGAAGGTTGTAGGCGCCCGGTTCGGTCTTATCGGCAGCAAACAGGAGGAAAGGCTCGTTTGTCCGCTCCTCGAAGGTCATCTCAGCGACCCCTGGCCCCAACCCGCGCACGTTCCCAGAGAAGGCGTCCTTGAGCAGATCCTGCCCCGCACCGTACAGCCCCTGTTCCCTGGCGACCTTCGTCCCAGCCTGAAATGCCTCCCACGCCAGGCGATGGACCTCTTCTCTCCCCGTCCCCTGCTCGTGGGTAAGGAGGATGGCTATGTCGTCCCCGGTGTGGCCGATGAAGTGATCGAAGATCAGGCCCTTGCCTCTCTCTGCAATAACCTCTTCCACCCTCGCAAGGAGCTCCTTGCTCGGGGTGATGTGCCCGCCGATACTTCCAATGTCGGCCTTAATCGCGGTCAACGTGATCTTCATTCCTCTCAAACCTCCCAGGGAGTGAGTTTGCGTAGCTGAACAGCCAATGCTCTTGCTGACTACATACCGGATTATATTCTCAGCCACACTATAAGTACAACAGGGACAAACAAAGGACTACCCTCGACCTACCACTCATGCAAAACCAACTTGCTCAATTTTTTAGCACAGTCAAGGCCACTTAGGGGGAGCTTTTCACTTGGTTCTCATCGCCTTTACCAAGATCCTTGCCACCTCTGGGCGGGTGAACTCAGTGGGAAGGTCTTTTCCTTCCCTAAGCAGCGCTCGCACCTTGGTACCGGAGAGGAATAGGTGCTCTTTGTTAGCGTGAGGGCAGGTCTTGCTCGTCGCCATCTGGCAACACTTTTGGCAATAGAAAGCGTGCTCAAACTTCAATGAAACGATGCCGAGCTCATCAGGGGAGAAGCGCTCGAAGATCTCCTGCGCTGCGTAGGTGCCGTAGTAATCGCCCACGCCGGCGTGGTCACGGCCGATGATGATGTGTGTGCAGCCATAGTTTAACCGGCAGATGGCATGGAAGATCGCCTCCCGCGGTCCGGCATAACGCATAGGGGCAGGGAAGGTACACAGGAGCACCCGCTCCCGTGGGAAGTAGTTTTCTACTAGCGCGTGGTAGCAGTCCATGCGCACCGCAGCAGGGATGTCTCCTTCCTTGGTCGCTCCGATCAGGGGGTTTATAAACAGGCCGTCCACCATTTCAAGCGCGCACTTTTGCAGGTACTCGTGAGCACGGTGGATGGGGTTGCGCGTCTGAAAGGCGACGATCGTCTTCCAGCCCTTCTTTTGGAACAGCTTTCGCGTCTTTATCGGGTCTAGGTGATAGTCTGCCGCGATGTTGATCGGAGCGCGGGAAAGAAGACGAATCTCGCCGCCGACCAGGCTCTGCGGCTGGTTGTATAGTCGAGCCACCCCGGGATGGCCCTTATCGGTTGTCCCATAGATGGCTTGGGCTTCACGGTCTGTTTCTCGCGCGAAGATATCCGCGACCTTCATCACACCGAAACAGTGACCATCCGCCCCTTGCAAGGCGACCCACTCACCCACGCGGAAGCTACCAGCAAGATCGCTCTCCACAGGGAGAACAATGGGGATTGGCCATACGGTTCCGTCAGGAAGGCGCATCTGTTCAATGACGCTTCGGTAAGCCTCAAAGGTCATAAAACCGTCAAGCGGGCTATAGAGGCCACAGGCGATATTGTCAAGCTCGGACAGGGCAAAAGGAGAAAGGGGTATCGCTGGAAGCTCCTGCGCTCTTCTCAGCCACTCGTCTCGTTCTTTCCCCTTTAAGATCAACTGCACCAACGTATTACCGTGGGGAGCGATCATCCTGCTTCCCCCCTTAAGGCTTGCGCTGCCTTGGCACTTTGCCGCGATAACGGGATGAGCCCCTGCTGCTCCAGGTAGTGGAGGATCAACTCCGTTGATTCTGCCACGGTCTCTTTGCCTGTGTGTACGACGATATCCGGGTTTTCTGGTTCCTCATAGGGGTCGTCAATACCGGTGAATCCCGTGATCTCACCGGCGAGGGCTTTCGCGTAAAGGCCCTTGGGATCGCGCTCTATCAGCGTCTCCAGCGGGCAATATGTGTATACCTCGATGAAATTGTGGCAGCGAGTGCGGGCGTTCGCACGTGCCTTCCGATAAGGAGAGATAAAGGAACAGGTCGTAGCTACTCCATTCTTGGAAAGGAGCTCTGCAACACATGTAACGCGGCGGATGTTCTCATCGCGATCCTCCTTGGAGAAGCCCAAATCGCGGGTGAGGTCTTGGCGGACAACGTCCCCATCCAGTCGCTGGATGTACGGCAAACCTCGAGCCAGTAGCTCAGCCTCGATGGCCTTAGCCAGGGTAGTCTTCCCAGAGGCGGAAAGCCCGGTGAACCAGACTACGAAACCTTCCTGCACGTTATTCCTCCTTGTTGATCTATGCCTTAGAGATAACCAAGATTGCGAAGTCGGGCACGAAGGAGCTCCACCTCACGGGGCGTGAGAGCAGTGGGTGTTTCGTCGGTCTCGGCCATGATATCGCGCAGCACATATACCACGAACTCGTTGACCGAGCGAAAGCCCGTCCCTTCGATTACCTGACCCAACCGCTCGTAGAGCGGTCGTGGAATCTTAAGTGTTACCCGATCGCTACTCATACTCTTTTTGTAGTATATCTCACTTCGAATGGCAAAGCAACCCTTTCAATAGGGTTGACAGGAAGCCCCGTGGGCAGTATGATGCATGTACTCTTTTTGGAGTACATAAGAAGGGAGAGGTAGTGTTTGCCTGGTATCTTGCACCGTTGGCGTTGGCAGCAGAGTATGTGGATTCTACCCTGGGGATGGGATATGGTACCAGCCTCGCACCGATCCTCCTCTTGCTCGGTTATTCTCCGCTTCAGGTAGTCCCAGCCATCTTGCTTTCCGAACTTATAACTGGCCTGCTCGCCGCAGGGCTGCACCACGGGGTGGGAAACGTAAACTTCCAGCGGGGCTCCAAGGACCTCAAGGTTGCCCTTGTCCTTGGTGCGATGAGCGTCATCGGCGCGGTGGCGGCTGTGTTTCTCGCGGTGAGCCTGCCTGCCAGAACGGTCAAACTCTATATCGCGGTGGTTGTGCTGGTGATGGGCTTTCTTATCCTGTTAAAGAGGAAGGGTATGCTTTCTTTCTCCTGGGGGCGGCTTGTGGGGATCGGAGCGGTCGCTGCCTTCAACAAAGGAATCTCTGGTGGTGGCTATGGCCCGCTTGTGACCGCCGGCCAGATCGTCTCCGGGGTGGGAGCCAAGAGTGCCATTGGGATTACCAGCCTTGCCGAGGGCCTCACCTGTGCGGTGGGAGTTATAACCTTCCTTGCCCTTCAACCCGGGACCTCGTGGGTGCTCGCCCCGCCCCTGCTCTTGGGTGCGGTCCTTTCAGTGCCCTTGGCTGCCCTCACAGTAAAGCGCCTTCCAGAACGAAGCTTCACCCTGGTCATTGGAGTCGTCGTGCTCATCCTGGGCGCATTGAGCCTGTTTCGCGCCCTTTCTTAAGGACTCTTCTCTATTAGGTGTGGGTAACCTGCCAAGAGATACTCTCGCACATGCACACATGCAAGCTCAATTTCAGCTTGCCAACTTGGACCGCAGTCCTCTTTTGCTCTCTTAGGAGACCAGGAAAAGGCATGGGTTAGTGGTTTATGATGAAGCCAGGGAAAGGGCATGGCTTTCTTGGGGATACACAACAGGTTGTACAATGCACGTGGACAAGTTAGAGTAAAGCAACGAAGGTGAGCCAAAATGGAGCGAAGTGCAGACTGGATGGACACAGCGCAGGGAGACCTTGAGCACGCCAAAAGCGATGTGAAGGGTGGTTTCTATAACTGGGCCTGCTTCTCCGCGCAGCAGGCAGCGGAGAAGGCAATCAAGGCGGTCTTCCAGCGCATGGGGGCCGAGGCGTGGGGGCATTCCGTGGCAGACCTCCTCATGGAGCTTTCCAAGCACTATCCCGTTTCAGAAGACCTCATGAACGGCGCGCTGGAGCTTGACAAGGCCTACATCCCCACGCGATATCCAAACGCCCATCCATCGGGTTCTCCCCAAAGCCGATACACCAAAAAGGAGGCAAGGAGGCTTATCTCCTATGCACAAGAGATCATCGAGTTCTGTACGGGTCTTCTATCCGAAGATCGATAGAACCAAGCTCCTCCAGATCCTCTCAAAGCAGCTCAAGGAACTCGAGGCTAAACTCCCGCTTGTGCGAGTCGTCCTCTTTGGCTCCTATGCCAAGGGAAACTACACCGTGAGAAGCGACGTAGATCTACTTATCGTCTACCAAGGGAAGCCCCGCGCTGACGCATACGCCATGGCTAAGGAGGTCCTGAGCGTTCCCCGCTTGGAACCTCATCTTTATACGCAGGAAGAGTACGAAAGGCTGAAAGGGAACCTCGATCGGATGTCAACCGGTGGGATCGTCCTTTTTCCTTAAGAAGAATCGAAGGGATGCCCAAGTTTGAAGAACATAACCGGCTATCACCAAACAATCGGGATTTCCAATCATCGAGGAGCAGTACGAAGAGGCTTCTCACGGGAACCAGCGTTGCAACGACCAAAGTATTGAAGCCTTAAGCTTTTTCCTTTTCTGCTGTTTCCACATTGAGCCTAACCCCTCGCGCTCACACCCCTCGATCTTGACAAAGGCATATCTTCATGCTATAATTCAACTGTTGAATTCGACAGGTGAATGGTAACTTGACATGGGACAAAAAGAAGATTCAGAGAGATTGCGAGAGCTCGAGGTCCTCGAGGCGCTGGTGGAGAACCCGGAAGCCCGCCAAGCCGATCTCGCCACGCGTCTCGGGGTGGCGGTAGGAACTGTCAACTGGTTACTGAAACGCTTGGTGAGCAAAGGATACGTCAAGGTCAAACGGATCGGTCGCTGGCGTTGGCGTTATCTGCTTACTCCGCGGGGCTTCGCGGAGAAGGCCAGGCTCACCCAGCAGTATCTCCAATACTCGATGCGCCTTTATCGAGATACACGGAAGGAGGCACGTCGCCTTCTGAAAGAGCTGAAGGAGCGCGGTTATGATAAAGTGTGTATCGAGGGCGATCCAAAGAACGATCTTGTGGATGTCTACCGGTTGACGTGTTTGGAGGAAGGAATTGAAGTCGTCAACTCAGACGGAACTATCGAAAAAAAAGGTGGACCAACGTTGCGAGTAGTGAACCGAGAGCTTGCCATCGAGTGGCCCAAGGAAGAAGATAATGGCTAGCCGAACGTGGATAACTTACCCGGATCAACTTATCTACCGGCGACCCTATGAGGACGCCTGGGGGATCCTGCACGATCCTACTACTGAATGGGACGACCTTCTCAAGAATTACAAGTCATGGGTGATGCTCTTGCAGGTGGGGGAAGGCACTCGCCGGATGGCGCAGCCAGCTTCAGCTGGAGCCCAGCGGATCATCCGTAGAGAGGAGCATCGCCGGCAACAAAGTGCGATCAGAATGAATAACCTGGAAGCAGAGGACCTGGAACGGATCAATTGTAGGAAGCACTGGAAACGCAGGCAAAAGAAGTTGAGAAGTAAAGCGGCCACTTATGTGGTGGCCGCAAGCGGCGCGTAAGCGCTAGAGCAAGGCGTTAGGGCTTTGCTTTCAGGTGCAGTGGGAGTGGATAATGAACTCAAAAAGGATAATTTGGCTCAGCAATCTAGTATATGATCATTAGAATAGATAGATGTATAAAGCGAGATTGTTATCGGTGTCGGTTCCGGTTCGGAAGACACATAACCTATTTCGACGCACATGCTCAGCAATTCGAGAAAGTGCTTGTTCTATGTAGATCTTCCATGGTAGGCTGAAGGTATGCCCCGGATTGCCCGTGTTGTCGTTCCAGGTTGTCCACACCACATCACACAGCGTGGTGTGCGTCGGATTTGAATGTGTTCTTCACGGATGACGATCGTGCTGCCTATCTCAATCTGTTGGCCCGCCACGGCAAGAAATACGGTATCCGGTTCTTGGCGTGGTGTCTGATGTCGAATCACGTTCACTTGATTGCCGTTCCTCTGGAGGAAAGCAGTCTGGCCAAAGGCATTGGGGAAGCTCACAAGCGGTACACTCGACGAATCAACTTCAGGGAAGGATCACGGGGGTACCTCTTTCAGGGGAGGTTCTTCTCCTGTCCTCTCGATGATGAATATGTTCTAGCTGCGCTGCGATATGTCCTGAGGAATCCCGTGCGGGCTGGAATCGCACAACATGCATGGGAGTATCAGTGGTCGAGTGCACGGTGGCTGGTTGGTCTCGCTGACAGCGACCCGCTTGTTCGCAACTCTTCTCTCTTCGAAGAGATCGACGACTGGCGAAGCTTTCTGAGAGCCGACCCGACCGACTTGGATCTCCTTCGAAAGCACACACGGACCGGCAGACCTCTTGGCAGGGATGCGTTCGTTCAGGA
>JAUWYG010000028.1 GCA_030615945.1 Candidatus Bipolaricaulota bacterium
TCGTCTCCGGCGTTGAGGGGTTTATTCCTAAGAGAACTCATGTAGCCAGTACAAACAACAGGCTTTTTATGAAAACTCCGATCACTTAAGGAACTCCATGAGACAAGCCTTCATTACCCTGTTTATCGCTGTCGCCGTTGCCATGATCGGGGTGGGGATTATCGCTCCGATCCTCCCGCTCTATGCGAAGACATTCGCGGCGAGTGGCGTGTCGATCGGACTGGTCTTTTCCGCGTTTTCCCTCTCCCGCAGCTTTCTCGGGCCGCTAGTCGGCCGTCTCTCCGATCGGGTGGGGCGAAAGCGCATTCTAATGATTGGGCTTGCCGGTTACGCCGGTGTCTCTCTCCTTTACGTCATAGCGATGAGTCTGTGGCAGCTCGGCCTGTTCCGCCTGCTGCAAGGAGCGGCTTCAGTAATGGTCACACCGATCGCCCAGGCCTACATCGGGGACATCACCCCGCCCGGTCGGGAAGGGCGTTACATGAACTTCTTCTACTCCTCGATGTTCCTTGGGATGGCGCTTGGGCCGCTCCTCGGTGGGGGTTTTAGTGCGATGTGGTCGTACCAGGGAGCGTTCTATGCGATGGGTGCCTTGAGCATCGTTGCTCTGCTCCTCGTTTCAGCCGCCGTACCGGCTGACCACGCCCACAGTGGCAACTCCCACAACCGCCCGCGCGAGATCGTTCCACTGCGGCATGTGATGCGAAACGATGCGGTGAAGGGGATCTGCGTCTACGTAGCGACGCGTGGGTTCTGGCGGCAGGGGTTCAACACCTTCTACCCGCTGTACGCGGTGGCGACGGCCGGGCTTGGGGAGGCGAGCATCGGGATTGTCCTTTCGGTATACATGCTCGGCGGCGGCCTTCTGCAGATCCCGTTTGGGTTCCTCGCTGATCGCTACCCGCGCTTCCCGCAGATCGTCTTGGGGAGTACTCTTGCTCCGCTTCTCCTCCTCGCTGTGCCATTTGCCAGGCACGTGTGGATGGTGATTCTCATCACCTTCGTCATCGGGGCGCTCTCCGCCCTGTCACGGGCTTCGATCATCGCTATCCGTACCGAGGTGGGACGAACTCATGGGATGGGGACGCTGGCCGGGCTGCAAGGTGGGGCGTTTGCTTTTGGCCAGATGGTCGGACCGCTGGCGTTCGGTGCGGTGGCCGACCTAGTCGGGCTGGCGGCGGTCTTCCCGTTCGGAAGCGCAGTGGGCCTTCTCGGGACTGGGTTCGTCGTCGGTTGGTTCCGACGCTGGGGAAGGCGAGAGGCCGTAGCCACGGATTAAGACACGAGAAACTGTTCAGCTCTTCGCTATTCGGTATGGCAATCAGTCAAGGGATGCTCCCGCACAGGCAAGATTAACTTCGGGTTGCCAGGTTGGACCACGGTCTTTTTGAACTCTTAGGAAGCAAGGAGTTCAGGAAAAGGATCGACTTCCTGCTTTCTTACATCAGAACTGCGATCTTGCCTCTCCTCCTGGTTTCCTTATTGCAAGATTGTAAGGAAGCTTAGCGCCTGGCTACTACTCAAAACAGCGAGGAGCCGATAGTCTAAAGAAGCCCTTCTATCATCTTCATGCTAAGGTCGTCCGGGTGGCCAACATAGCGGATCACGCCCTGCCGATCGAGGAGAAATGTGTGGGGAAAGCTTTTTACCTCATAGAGTTGTTTGATCGGGTTTCCACTCTTTCCTCCCGGCTCCCAGACGCTGATGAAATCGGTGTAGTTGTTCTTATCTAAAAAGTCGATCGTGTCTTGTTCATCTGGGTCTGTACTGACGAGGATCACCACCAAGCCCCTTGACGAGTGCAGATCGTATAGGTCTTTAAGATGCGGCATTCTCGACTCGCACGGGGGGCACCACACTCCCCAGAAATCGAGCAGGACGACGAGGCCGCGGTTATCAGATAGGGTGATCTCTCCGCCATCGGTTGTGTGTGCGGTGAAGTATGGGGCAGACTTTCCGACAGTGAGGCCGACTGGCGGACCGACATCGTTCACCGTAATCGTTTGGTTGTCTATGGCTTGTTTTCCACGTGCGTCGATGACTGTTAGGGTGGCGATGAACACTCCGCCGGTGTGGTAGGTGTGATGGACAATGATGTTGAAGTTATTTCCTTCCTCTGGTTCAGAACCGTCACCAAAGTCAAGCAGGTAAGAGATCGCGTCGCCCTCAGGATCTTCGCTGTAGGACAGATCGAAGGAGACCTCAAGAGGTGCTGGTCCGCTGGTCACCGGGGCGCTCAAAACCGCGATCGCTGCCCGGTTGCCCAAACACCCGGCGATCCCTGAGGCCACCGCAAGCATGAGAATGAGAACTAAACTACGATTGGTTGACCAGTGCTGCGCCAAAACTTTCACCTCTTTGTTATGTTATCGCAGTTCGGCGGTGCTGGTATGGAGCGCGACCTGTTTCAGTTAGACACTCTCCACCGTGATTCATACGACCGCTGTCCTGCGCTACGCGCGACGGAGGCAGAGGGGCGGCCGACGTCGAAGAAACAGCGCGGTTCGATTGACAACGCTATGCAGGATTTCAACTTCCTCTGCAAGGTAAGTAGGCTTGACTCTCCTTAGCGCCAGCGCTAAGATGGAGTGTGATCGAGCGATGCTAACTAGAGATTTAGTCTTTTTGCCGCTTCTCATCTACATTAATGTGCCCCGCTGAGGGGCGATTCTGCAGACCCTTGCGGTTGTTCAATCCTTAGAACCATTTAAGTGTTAGAGTTTGTCTGTGTGTAAGAAGGAGATGCGGATGAAACGGTATGAGAAACTGATAAAAGACCCGATTGCGCGTGAGGAGAAGGTCCTCATCCTGTGGGAGAACAAAGAGATCTTCAGAAAGTCGCTTGATGCAACGAAGGGTGGGCCGCGCTACGTTTTCTACGAGGGACCGCCGACAGCGAATGGACGACCGCACTTTGGTCATCTGATGCCACGTGTATATAAAGACCTCTTCCCCCGCTATAAGACAATGCAAGGATTTTACGTGGCTCGTAAAGGTGGCTGGGACACGCATGGCCTTCCGGTGGAACTTGAGGTGGAGAAGGAGATCGGCGTCAACAGCAAGCCGGAGATAGAGGCCTACGGCGTGGAGCGCTTCGTCAACCGATGCAAGGAGTCGGTCTGGCGGTACAAGGCCGAATGGGAACGTATGATAGAGCGAATGGGGTTCTGGATTGACCTTGAGAACGCCTATATCACTTATACCGATGACTACATCGAGAGTGTCTGGTGGGAGCTCGCCCAGATGTTTAGGCGTGGCTTCCTCTACCAGGGGCACAAGGTTCTTCCCTATTGTCCACGCTGCGGGACTGGCCTTTCCTCACATGAGGTAGCGCAGGGGTACCGTAAGGTGCAGGATCCTTCTATCTCTGTGCGGATGAGGATCGTCTCCGATGAGGGTGCACGCTACAAGCAGGAACGCCCAGGCAGTACCTCGCTTCTCACCTGGACAACGACCCCATGGACCCTGCCGGCGAACGTTGGGTTGGCTATTGCCGTTAAAGCCACTTACGCCGAGGTGGAGCAGAATGATGAACGGTTGATCCTTGCGAAGGCACTCCTTGATCAGGCTTTGGAAGGGGACTATCGCCTCGTGTGCGAGATCCCGTGGGAGGACCTTGTCGGTCTCTCCTACGAGCCTCCGTATCGGCTACTCGATGACGAGAGGGCCTACCGCGTACATGCGGCAGAGTTTGTGAACATGGAGGAGGGAACAGGGATCGTCCACACCGCACCAGCGTTTGGCGAGGACGACTACCAGCTTGGCCAGGAGGAAGGTCTCCCCTTCTTTTCCCCGGTCGACGTTGCTGGAGCCTTCACCGAGGAATTTCCTCTCTGCGCGGGGACCTTCGTCAAAGAGGCCGACCCAGTGATTATCGAGGATCTGAAGAAACGCGGTCTCCTCTACCAGCACACACTCTACGAGCACGACTACCCGTTCTGCTGGCGCTGTGGGACCCCGCTCCTCTACTACGCGATGGACTCCTGGTATATTCGAACCACTGCGGTGAAGGATCAGCTGATCAAAAACAATCGTCGGATCAACTGGTATCCATCACACGTTGGTGAAGGTCGGCTTGGTGATTTCCTCTTAAACCTCAAGGACTGGGCCCTCTCCCGTGATCGCTACTGGGGAACGCCGCTCAATCTCTGGACTTGTGAGGGCTGCGAGAAGGTGATCGCCGTTGGGAGCCGGGCTGAACTGGTGGAGAGCGCGCGCGATAAGGAACTTGCACGCACAGTTGAGCTCCATCGACCGTACATCGACCGCGTCGCCCTGCGCTGCCCGGAGTGTGGTGAAACAATGCGACGCGTCCCGAACGTGATCGATGCATGGTTTGACTCCGGGAGCATGCACACTGCCCAGTGGCACTACCCATTCGAGAACAAAGAGAAGTTCAAGGAGAGCTTTCCTGCTGATTTCATCTGCGAGGCGACCGACCAGACGCGTGGATGGTTCTACACACTGCTCGCTACGAGCACGATCATTCACGGGGAGGCCCCGTTCCGCAACTGCATCGTCACCGGCCTTGGCCTTGATGCGGACGGGATCAAGATGAGTACGAGCAAGGGGAACGTCATCGACCCATGGGATTTGATCAACGTCTATGGTGCCGATTGCCTACGCTGGTATCTCTGCGCATCGAGTGCGCCGTGGAGATCGAAGCGCCTCGGCGAGGCCGACGTGAAGGGCCCACTCTATCGCTTCCTCGATACCCTACGCAATACCTACGACTTCTTCGCCCTGTACGCCTCGATCGACGGTTTCGACCCAGAGGATCACCGCGTGGAGGAAGAGCGCTTGGGTATCCTCGACCACTGGATCCTCTCCCGGCTTTCTGCCACAACGAAGGCGGTGACCGAAGGGCTCGACAACTACGATGTAATAACTGCTACAGAGGCGCTAGAGGGGTTCCTCGATGAGGTCTCCAACTGGTACATTCGCTCCTCGCGCCGGCGGTTCTGGAAGGGAGGGATGGAGCCGGACAAGATTGCGGCCTACACGACCCTGTACCAGGTGCTGGTGAACCTCGTCAAGCTTGTCGCTCCGTTTGTTCCTTTCATCGCTGAGGCGATCTACCAACAACTGCGTAAATCCTCCGATCCTGAGAGTGTTCATCTCTATGGCTATCCGCAGGTGGACGAGGTATGGATCAATACTACTCTCGAGGGGGAGATGGCCCTTACGCGCAGTATCGCTTCGCTTGGGCACCAAGCGCGCAACCAGGCGCAGGTTAAGGTCCGTCAGCCTCTTTCTCGTGCCATTGTTGAAGTGGCTTCTGAGGCGGAGGGTTGCGTCCTCTCTGAAGGGGTTCTAGCTCTGGTTAAAACGGAACTGAACGTGGCCGCGGTGGAGATTGTCTCGACTCTTCAGCCCTACTTCCACGAGGTGCCCGCCCCAAATTTACGCACCCTCGGTCCCCGCCTGGGCCCGTTGGCTCAACAGGCGGCTGAGTGGATCAGGAGCAAAACGGCGGCAGATGCTCGCGAAGCGTTGGCTTCCGGCAGCGTGAAAGTCGAGGTCGACGGAAAGCCGGTGGAGATTAAGAAGGAGGATATCTCTTTCCAAGCGGTCCTTTCCAATGGTTTCGTGCTTGTGGAGGAGGGAGCCTTGCGCCTTCTCCTCGATACAAACCTCGATGAGACGCTACGTGAGAAGGGACTCGTGCGCGAGCTTGTCCACAGAATCCAGCTTCTACGCAAAGAGGCAGGCTTCGAGGTGACCGACCGAATCGTGCTCGGCTACCGGGCCGATTCGCCCCTCGGGGAAGTTCTCGTGAGGAACCGCGAGACGATCGCGGCCGAGGTTCTCGCACTTGAGGTGAAACCCACCCTTGCAGGGGACTACGAGTTGCAACAGAAAGTAAAGATCGAAGGTAATGCGGTTGTGTTTGGATTGTCACGGACTACCTACCCTAGAGGAACGTGAAGGAGGGGGGAATGGCGACGGCGGTTTTGGGGATGCAGTGGGGAGATGAGGGGAAGGGGAAGATCACCCATCTTCTGGCGAAACAGGCTGATATGGTTGTGCGTTTCAACGGTGGCCCGAACGCTGGCCACACCATGATCGACCGCGGGGTGAAGTTCGGGACGCACCAGATTCCTGCCGGGGCATTCTATTCAGATACTTGTTGTGTGCTGGCGAGTGGGATGGTGGTCGATATGTGGGTTCTGCGGGAGGAGTATGAGGCGATATCTAATCATTTGGGGCGAGAACCGCAGCTTCTTATAAGCGAAAGCGCACATCTCATCCTCCCTTATCACCGGATCCTGGAGGAGCTTGAGGGAAGCGGTGCGCGCATCGGAACAACGCGTCGGGGGATTGGAACTGCTTACCGAGACAAGGCAGCCCGTGCAGGGATCCGTGCCGGGGATCTGTTGCACCCGCAGTTGTTAGGCGACAAGCTGAGCCACCGGCTTGATCTTCTGAAGCGAATGTGGCCGGCTTCATCGGAGATCGCCTCCCTCTCGGCTGAGAGCCTCTCCGAAACCTTGTTGGCTGCCTCGCAGCCGTTCCTGGAATCGATCACTGATGCTTCTGCGGCAATCAGGTTGGCTCTCAAGGAGGGGAAACAGGTCATATTTGAAGGGGCACAGGGAGCCCTCCTCGATCTCGATTTCGGGACCTATCCCTACGTTACCTCTTCCTCCACTACATTGGCCGGGTTGGGGAATGCCATCGGAATTCCTTCCCCCCAGGTCGAGCAGCGCATCGGGGTGGTAAAGGCCTACACAACGCGTGTGGGTGAGGGCCCCTTTCCCACTGAACTTGCCGATGAAGAAGGGGGAAAGCAGTTACGTGAGCAGGGTGAAGAGTTTGGAGTCACCACCGGTAGGCCGCGACGCTGCGGTTGGCTCGACCTGGTTGCCCTGCGGCACGCCGCCGCCCTGAATAATCCTACTAGGCTTGGCATCACCAAGCTCGATGTCCTCTCAGGAATGGCGGAGATCAAAGTCTGCCGGGCATATCGCTTGCGAGGAAGCAAGATCACGGATTTTCCCCACGGCAGGGGGGAAGAGCTAGCCCTCTGCGAGCCAATCTATGAGACCTTCTCTGGTTGGGATGAGGAGATCCGGAACGTTCGCAAACTCGAGGAACTCCCCCAGGCGGCTCGAGATTACTTGGAAGTGGTCACACAAGAGGTAGGCGTGCCGATAGGGCTCGTCTCGGTTGGTCCAGCCCCGGAGGAGACGATTGTACCTGGCTTTGACAGTCACGAAGGCGCTTGCTATAATCACGCTCTCGACCAATAAGGAGCAAGATGATGCAACGGACCTTTGTGGCAAAGAATGAGGAGATCGGGAAGAGCTGGAACCGAGACTGGTACCTAGTTAACGCTGAGGGAAAGCGCCTCGGGCGTCTGGCGAGTGAGATCGCTATGATCTTGCAGGGAAAACGTAAGCCGATCTACACCCCCCACGTCGACACGGGTGACTACGTGGTGGTCATCAACGCGGCCAAGATTGACCTGTCAGGAAACAAGTGGGACCAGAAGCTCTACCGGCGTCACAGCGGTTATATCGGTGGTCTAAAGGAGATTCCCTACCGCCGGCTTATTGAGAAGAGGCCAACGTTCCCAGTGCGGGAAGCCGTGCGCCGCATGCTTCCCAAGACCACCCTCGGTCGTCGCATGCTCCGTAAGCTCAAGGTCTATGCAGGTCCAGAGCACCCGCATACTGCGCAGCGGCCGGAGGAGATCGCCCTGTAAAAGAGACTCCTCGCTGTTTTGAGTGGGTAGCCAGACGCTAAGTTTTCTCAATCTTGCAATAAGGAAACCAGGAATCCACCGAGGAGAGACAAGACCGTAGTTCTTCTGATATCAGAAAGCAGGAAGTCGATCCTTTTCCTGGACTCCTTGCTTCCTAAGAGTTCAAAAAGACCGCGGTCCAACTTGCCAACTATTAATCGAGTTTACTTATGCGGGAGCATCTCTTGACAGTTTAACCCCACCTGCCTGCAGCCCGCCTGGCAGTCGGACAGGCAGGCAGGCCGAATAGCGAAAAGAGCCGCAAAGGAGATATCCGACTGAACGCCGCCGGACATTTGTCCATACCCTCTTAGACAAATCCGGGGGAACGCGTTGACACCCTTCCTTCTGCCTATTTGTATGCTCAGCTAGACTGCCTGGACAGAAAGACATTTCCAAACGGGTGGTGGACAGAGTATGTCAAACAAAGCACGAAGTGTCCAATGTGGCGTTGTCGTAGGCCTCATGGTTCTAACGGCGATCGTGCCAGCATTCGGACAGAGGGTTGTCGTTTGCATCCAGGCAGCAGCTCCTGTACCTCCGGCACAGCTAGAGATTCTCAAGAGTTTTGCTAACCAGCGTTGTGCTGTTATCGCCGATGTGGAGGTTTGTTCCACTGGCGAGTTGATGTACGCGCAGCGCTTCACAAATACCTACGTCGGGAACAGCATCTCTGTAAACGGGATGAGGAGGCTTGCCCAAACCCTCGATGCTGATCATATCGTCATTTTCCGTATTGTTCGTTGGGAGAACCAGCTCTCGTTTAAGCCGGAGTGGTCTCTGCTGCTTGTCGGTGCGACATCGTTTTTTGACAGTTCCCTTAAGCTACTCGCAAGCCCTTTAGGAATCCTATTCGGCCTTGAGAAGGAAGCAACAGTCGCCCTGTTTGCAACAGTGTTCAGCCCTTCAGGGGATGTCGAGTTTACCACTATGGTCACCTACGCGGATCAGCCTCTTTTCTCGCTGTTCACTGCGGACCCGTTGGAAGCGGCAAAGAGAGCGATCGAGGCGGCTCTTTTCCAACTCACGGTAGCCTTATGAACGATAGTACCGCGAAAGGAGGAAGCGTAATCGGTGTTACAGATTTTCGAGTCGGGTTTCTGCTACAGTTAAGATGGACTGTTGCTTAGAAGAAGAATGCAAATTATAAAGATCTGGACAAAGGAGGTAGCAATGAAGGTGTATAAGGTCAGCCTTTATGGCCTTTCCCTCTTCTTGATGTTGATAGCTCTCTTCCTAGCGGTGACGGGATTCGCCCAAGGTGAAGGGTACTACACGGTCAGCCAAGGAGACAAGCGAGTGCAGATTGCACCGCTCGAAGGGCCTTTAAGCGCCGTTGACTACTACAACTATATAAACAGCCAGTCAAATACAGGATTGGAAGAGGCAAACACCGCGGTGTTCTTCCTCTATCGAGATACGATTACCGGAACGATCTCGCTGTTTGTGCTGTTGAGTGGTCCCACCGGCACGGCTGGGACGACGGCGCTCACCCTATCTGGTGTGTCGGCAGGTGCCGACTTCCTGTTAAAGGACGATGAGTACGACTTCCGCGATGTTTGGGAGATAACTCCGCCGACCGGGAGTGTTACCTGGGCATGGGATGAGACAAAGGGGGATGGAATGGTTCTTGGTCCTCTTGGCATGGAGTTTGATCTCACCCTCTATCCCCAGTTTACCTCGGGGATTACCGCGGTTAAGTTCCTCTCCGGAGGCATCGCTGCGCCGGAGGCGATCTCGCTCAACCTGATCGATCCGATCATCCTTCAGGGAACTCCGAACATGCCGCCGGAGGTCACGTTTATAGTGTCGCCGGCTGGGCCTCACATCAACGAACCGGTCACCTTCGACGCCAGTGGTTCGATTGACCCAGACGGGACAATCGTTGACTACGAATGGGACTTTGACGGAGATGGTCTCTTCGACCTCTCCACCAACGAGCCTGTGGCCACTTACACCTATCAGGTGAGTGGCATTAAGCGCGTGACACTGCGCGCGACCGACGCCGAAGGAGCAAGCGCTCGCACGACGTATGCCCTTGACGTATCAGAGGTGGCAGTCAAGGTTACGCGGACGATCTCCACGATGTCCGCACTGCCCGGAAGTACCTTTAAGGTTGTGGTGCGGATCGAACCGGATATGGACCTTGCCGGGGTTGGTTTGCAGGAAAACCTCCCGGTTGGTTGGAAGATCAAACCATTGGAGAACGCCGGGGCGGCCTTTAAGCGAGCCGACGTGCAGTGGGTGTTCATCGATAAAATTAAGGCGGGGATGAGCAAGGTCATCTCCTACGAAGTAACGGTTCCTTCGAGTGAGCAACTCATCGCTACGACCCTGCCTGTTTGTCTGTATATCACGGGGACCTTACAGGCCCTGACCCCTGCGCTTGAGCTCCCGGTTGAGGGAGACGAAGCGATCGAGGTTACCGATGTGTTACGCATCAAGACCGCGATTGCTCACCTCGTCCCGCGCATCGGTGAGGACATGGACGACACGATCGACCTGCGTCTGTCGCAGATGATTAGGCCGTATCAGCTCAGCCGTGCCTTGGAGATGTGGCAGAACGATGAAGTGGTCCCGTGGACCCAGGGTGCAACGATCGCACTTGAGATGATGAAAGAGCTGTCGGCTTATGCCTACACCTGCACCCCGGTTGATCTCCCGCTTCCGCTTGTCCCGGAGACAAACATCAACGCTGTGCGCACGATTGCTACGCCGGTGCCGTGTAACAACGTTCTTCTGAATTACTATGGCAGCGGCGGCGACCTTACTGGGAATACGTTTACGGTAAAAGTCGAGATTTGGGCAGATCAGGATCTGTACGGTGTCGGGCTGCAAGAGGAGCTCCCCACGGGATGGAAGGTCACCCCGATTGAGAACGATGGGTTCCTCTTCAAGCGGTCCCGTGTGCAGTGGGTCTTCCCAGACAAACTCCCGGCCGGCAAGTGTAAGGTGATCATCTACCAGGTGGAGGTGCCACAGAGCGAAGCGATCGAGGCGCCTTCAGCTGACCCGTGCTATATCAGTAGCAGCGACCTGTTTGGCACGGTGGACGCCGCTCTCCCCTGCCAGGAGACCGTGGTCACCGGAGACAGTGCAGTGGATGTCAGCGATTGCCTTTCCGTGATTGTGGCCATCTCCCGGTGGGATGTGGATAACGACATGATCGACATTACCCTGTCAGACAAGATCTCCTTCCAGCAAGTACAGCGGGCGATCGCCTTCTGGCTGGAAGACGAGGTTGTCCCGCGCACTTGTGGGAATATGGTTACTTATGAGAGCTTGAAGGTGATTATCGCTTACTGGCTCACCAATACGAACATCTGCGATCCCCTGCCCGGTTCGGTTCGAGGTCCGTGTGAACCCGATCTCGATCCGTGTGCTCCTTTTGCCCTACCTTGTAGCGGGTAATGGGGCTTCACAAAAAAAGCAGCTTTAGGATTAGGATAGGAGATGGTGCAGATGAGAATAAATGAATCATGGGCGAGGGGGGCACCCCTCGCCGCTCTTTTAATTGTCCTTGTACTCACAATGGTCCCCGCAGGCGCATCAGAGGCGCCGTACCTCCAGGTGGGGCAGTTCCTCGAGCCGGGGGAGATCTATGTCTCGGGAACAGGGGAGGTGCCGGATATCGCTACCCTCACCCTTGTCCTTGAGGGAGCAGGACTTAAGGAGCGCTTCCCGATCGATTGTATTTTGGTGGTTGACGTCTCGGCTACAGCCGCGATTGCAGAAGCGAAGCAGTTCGCGTTTGATATAACTGAGCTCTTTGCGTCACAGGATCGGATCGGGCTTGTGTCCTTTGCTACTTCAGCGCGACTCGACCTACCCCTCACCAGCGGCAAGTTTGGTTTAAAGGCTGCCATTGCCGACCTGGAGACCGGAGGCAGGTCCGCGTTTGGCGAGGCGCTGCAGCTAGCGAGAAAGGAACTAGTGGCAAACGGCCGTGGCGATGCCATCCTTGTAGAGATACTCTTAACAGATGGCCAGAGCAACATTGGGTGTGATCCCAAGGTGGAAGGGGAGGTTGCCGCGGAGGCAGGGATCAAGGTTATCCCCGTTGGGATCGGCAATCTGATTAATCGCAACCTGCTTGAGGAATTCGCTTCTAAGACAGGGGGAGTCTTCTTTAAGCGACCAACTGGGACTACCGTTGATCGGATCAAGGATCTTCTCTACGTTGATCTGGCCGCGCAAGGGATAATCGTCGATAAGGTTCTTCCACCGGAGCTTTCTTACTACGGTGCGAGTCCGGCTCCGATCGGTGTGAAGGAGAACGCGGATGGGACGACGACCCTTACCTGGAAGATCGGCGAGATCACCATTGGCGGGCAGTGGCTAACCCAGATTGCGCTTAAGGCGAAAAAGAAGGGGAGCTGGCTGACCGATCAGGGTTCTTCTGTCAGCTTCGCTGGTTTTAGTGGTGTGGAGGAACGGATTTCGATTCCCGCCCTTGAGCTTGTGGCCATCGTGCCGCCTGCACCCCCTTCCCCTCCCACAGCCAAGTTTGAGTGTGAGCCGGTTTCATCGAGCACGATGGATGCGGTATCGTTCCTGGATCGCTCCAGCGATGTGGATGGAGAGGTCGCTACCTGGATGTGGGACTTCGGTGACGGAGAGGTAAGCCAGGAGCAGAACCCCGTGCACAGTTACTCCCGCAGTGGAACATATTCTGTAACCCTGGTTGTGATCGACAACGAGGGATACGTCTCGGAATCGGTAGAAGAAACGGTGACGGTCAAGAACACGGAGCCGATGGCCTTCTTCGCCTGTGTTCCTGAGGAGCCGCGGGTCGCTGTCGAGGCGGTCTTCGACGCGAGCGGATCGAACGATGTGGATGGGAAAGTCGTCTTCTACGCCTGGGACTTCGATGCAGACGGCGTCTTCGACGTAACGACCGCTTCCTCTGAAGTCACACGCACCTTCCTTGAAGCCGGGGAAGTCACGGTCACGCTAGTGGTGACCGACGATGAAGGGGGGATCGCCTCGATCGAAAAGACTCTCGTTGTCCTTCCCAGCGTCACCGCCGTTCGCACGATCGAGACCTGCCTCCCTGACGATGAGACTATCGCCGGTGGAACGGTCACCGTCACGGTGATGATCACGGCCAATACCGCGGTTCACGGTCTGACGCTCCATGAACAGGTTCCAGATGGGTGGACGTTTGCAGAGGGCGACAACCGCGCGACCTTCCGTAAGGAGACGACCGACTGGTTGTTCCTGGAGACTCTTTTAGACGGCGATAAGCGGGTCATCCAGTACACCCTCACCGCTCCGCAGACGTGTTCCGACTCCGTGGCGGCGTCGTTTAACGGGCTTGTGGAAAGCTCCTCTCCGAGACTATCGCAGATGGTCCTCGGGGAGGACAAGGTGGCTCTTTCTCCTCTCCTCCCTGTGCCCGTGGTCATCTCCCGGTGGGACTGCGAGAATGGACGGATCGACCTGTGCTTGCCGGAGCGAATTGCCTTTGACCAGATCCAATACGCCGTTTCGCTCTGGTTGTCCGGAAACGTGGTTCCATACACGGATAATCTGGCGATCGATCTTGATATGATTCGGGATCTGATTGCCTATTGGCTGATCGATACTTCGGTGTACGATCCGCTCCCCTAGGGGTGTGGATCGTGCTCGATTGGTCGATAGAGGAGGGGGAATGAGAAAACGGTTAACATGTGTTTTTTGTATTAGTGCCTTTTTGCTGGCGATCGGCCTCCCTGCGCTGGGGGTAGAGGCTGACTTCAGTCCGTCGAGTTATAATCCCGCTTTAGGAGAGGCTGTAGCGTTTGAAGTCTGTCAACCTTGCCTGGGCGGTGGAATATCCCACTACGAATGGGATTTTGATGGGGACGGACTCTACGAGGTCGCGACCGAGGAACCGCTCGTGGTACACACCTTCACTGAGCCCGGTTATGTCGACGTAGCGCTGAGGGTTGTTGACGCAGGTGGACGGGCGATGGCTCGTTCGAAAGGGATTCTCATAGGAGAGTCGCCCTTGTTCGCAGTACGCAACTTTGTGACCGAAGAAGACGGGG